>JAFUUT010000382.1 GCA_017477685.1 bacterium
AGCGATAGAGTCAGATATTTAGCACAAAACGGAATAAACACTCCTTTTATCGGTTGATTGAACTCACAATAAAAATATGCTAGAATAAAATACCGAAACTGGGAGAATGAGAGTATGAAAAAATACATAATGCTAACATTAATTATTTGTGCCTGCATTTTTGGATATAAATTTGTATACGACACACCTGCTGCAAAAGCCGAAAGACCACAAGAAGAAATTACTAAATGCATAAAACAATTAGAAACACTATCCTCTGAAAGTGTCGCAAATTGCTACCACATAAACATGCCTGAAAGTACACTTGAAGGAAATGTCGTAAAAGATCACATCGGACAGGTATGGACTTTCACAATCAATGGCAAATGTTTACCGAAAGACGATTGCAAACTTAATATTGCAAGAGGCAAAAAAAGTTTTGATGTAATGCTTTGGTACGAAATTCCGGAAGCAGAAAAATAAAATATATATAACTAAAATTATACGTTTGCAACAAAGCCGGGATCGGATTTTTTCATAATTTCTTCATATTCTTTTTGAGTTATATCTAATTTTGAACCTAACCGCAGGCTCGTATAGCTTCCTGAAGTCGCGGTTTTAGAATTTTCCACCTCAGATGCATTGATTTCCTGTTCCAATTTTTTCATATTTTCATGAATTTGTTTATTGGTTTCATCTGCAAACGGATGATAGATTCGTTCATAATAATCACATTCATATTCTCCGCCATATAACTGTTTTGTTTCCACGAATGTAGTTTGCCCTAATAAACCCTTGAATGTATTATTTGAAATTGGTTGAATTCTCATAAATCCTCCTAACTTTTACCTACAATGTATTAAAATACAAACAAAATTTTTTTTGCTACCTTATTTACAAATATTAAAATTTTTTTATAACTCATTCAAAATAAAAATACATACTACCGGCACCATCTGTCTTTTCACTTCGTTTCGTGCCTTTGTTCGGGCTAAAAAAAACGACCTGTCTTGCAAGTCGTTGGAAAATCAATAGGAAAAAGGGAAAGGAAATCTTTTACGCGTTGAATGTCTTGAAAGAACTCTCAACGTTTTTCTGAATAACTTTTTTTACAGCTTCCATTTCAATGTTAATTGCATTTTCTTCTGTATCTAACTGTTTCAAATTCAACTCTAATTTTTTATCCTGCTGTTGTACAATTTCAAGTTGAGCATTGATATCTTGAATTTTCTTATCATATTGAGCCTGATCAAATGCATATTTATTCATTGCATCATTATATGCTTCCTCATCAGTAGTTGTATTTGTTGTAAGAGCAAATGTTTCTTCCGTACCGTCAGGATTTTCCAATACTATTGAAACATATCTTCCTGCAGTATCTTTTTCAACTTTGCCTTTTCTGTCAAATACTTGTTCTGTTTGAGTCGCAGAACCCAATGTAAAACAGCTGATACTATAGAAATCTCCTGTCGTACCATATTTGTTATTATCATTAAACTCCTGTATCGGATAGAATGACGGTTTGTAAGCTCCGGTTGATAAATCTTTTACATATCTGACCATCCATCCTTCACTGCCTTTTGCAGCACTTGTAGGATTTAATTTCTCATTATTTAATAACTCATAATAATATTTTTCTTCTCTTAACAAATCCATTATTTGCTCATCAGATAAAGTTTTAATATACTCATCAGTACCATAGTTAGTTTTGAATTCAGCCACATCAGTTGCATCAGGTTCAGCACCGCCATTAAATACTGTTTGTATTGGTCTTAATTTTGATGCACCTATTGATGCTGAAATTGTTATAGGAACTGTTGTTCTATCTACTGTTGCAGACACTAAACTCGATGCAGCAGGTACAATAGCATAATCATCCTGCCATTGTTTTAAATAGCTTATAGAATATTTACCCGCATTTGCGCCGGTTAATGCAATCATAGAAGTAATGGTGTTGGTCATAGCACCATCATTGAATGTATAAGTAACTTTTGTATAATCATCAACAGACGGAGGGGTAGGTACAGTCATACTGCATAATTCGCTATAGTAATTAGCGGATTCGTTAGATAATGTAGTTCTCTGTTGGTTGATTTGTTGACCCTCAAATTCAACATTGGATTTTCTAGCTGTTAAACATAAAAATCTTGCTTGAGTAGCTGACATTCCCATTTTGGTGTATTTCCTTTCGTCTTTTTATTACGTTACTCTTCATGTCGGCATATTCTTTCATGTTCTTTAATTTTTAGAAGGAATTTGTTAAGATTTTGTTACAAATAGAGTAAAGACATTATAAGAACAACACTTGAAAAATAGTTTAATAGAAATTATAATACATTGTACTTGCACATTAAAAACAGTATATCAAACATATTCATGGGGACGTTTTGAAAAGCGTAAGCCGGTGTGCAGCGCCGGAGTCAGATTGCGACAGCAAGCTAAGCAGGGCGCGTGACATAATATCTGCGACGTAGGAGCGCAGGAACGAAAGTTCCGAGCACCACAGGAGCTAACGTCCCCAACAACAACTTTCATGGGGACGTTTTGGACTTGACAGGACGTTTTGGTGAAGGTGTATGGCGTGTCGGAGAGCTGTTCTCCGTTATCAACGGGCAAATTAAATTAAATGCTAACAATGTAATTGAAGCAGACTTCGCTCCTAGAGCATATGCAGTTGCTGCATAGTAGTTTGCGATTTAGCTACTCATAGAGCCCAGCTTGCCGGTTTTATGGGTCAATTATGCAAGCGGCAGTGCGCCGATGCAAAGTGAGCGCATCAAGACAACTTTGCAAGGTTTAGAGTTTCCTTTAAATAAAACCTAGGGTTGACTTGTCGGGTTTAGACATTTTCCTGAGTCAATTGAGCTAAAAATAGCCTACACACGTAGAAGTATATCTTTATCCGTTTTGGACAGGGGTTCGAATCCCCTCGTCTCCACCAATATAGCACCTTTGGGTGCTTTTTTGTTATTGAGGATTCAAACCCGATTGTTTCTCCGAAACAACTGGGGTTCTTGCCTCTCGAAAAACGATACTTAATCGTTTTTCTCGGCAGAGTCCTCGTCTCCACCAATATAGCACCTTTGGGTGCTTTTTTGTTATTGAGGATTCAAACCCGATTGTTTCTCCGAAACAACTGGGGTTCTTGCCTATTAATTAAAATTTGTAATTTTGTCGTTAAATAAAACCAAAGATAATATTATTTATCAAGTTGTACAACATCTTTGGCTATCGATTTTATTATCTTCTGCCTTTTGGCATTTCATACCACAACAAAACATCAAAACCTGTTTTATCTTTACTTACATGAGCACGGCAATCATCATCAGGGGTGCATTTGCCTTTTACCGTAAAATCCCAGCTATAGCCGTACTGGTCTTTAACTGTGCTTCCTTCAAGGGTACTGTTTGGCATATGTTTATGATAACAAGCCGCAACATTTGTATTTGTCAATTGGTTTAACTTTTTTATACATCGATATGTTTCTTTCTGAGTATTTACATTTGGAAAAGAAAAAGCTTCATTGCAAAACACAAATCCAACAACAAACATTGCAAGAGCCATAGAAATTATACATTTTTTCATACCGGAATTCTCCTTGCGTTAACAATCTATTTTAACACATTTTTAGGGGGAATTCAATTTAAGTAATTTAAAAACGAAAATCGCGTTCGCCCTGCTCAATTTTTTGCAAATATTCAGCCGTCTTTACTTTTACAACATCTGAACTTTCAAGCTGAGGTAATTCTTTAGCAATTAGGGCTTCGCCAACTTTTTTTGTTTCTTCCGATGCATAGTCTTCCAAAAATTCTTTCAACGTAATCAAAGCATTTGGATGACAGAAGTTATGAATTTGTTTATCCTTACAAATTTCCATAAACTTATCCCCGACTCTGCCGGCACGGTAACAAGCGGTACAAAAACTCGGAACATACCCAAGCTCCATAAGCCATCTTATTACTTCATCAAGAGTTCGTCTGTCTTCTACATCAAATTGTGCGGTTTCTTCTTCTGATTCATCCTCAGGATGAGCATAACCGCCAACACTTGTCTTTGAACCGCCTGATATCTGTGAAACACCTAATTCCAAAACTCTTTCTCTGCATTTTTTTGATTCTCTGGTTGAAATTATCATGCCGGTATATGGTACGGAAATTCTTATACAAGCAACTATCTTTGCAAACGTTTCATCATCTATTCCGTTTTCAAAAGCACTCGGGTCTATATCATCAGCCCTTCTTATTCTTGGAACAGAAATAGTATGAGGACCAACCCCAAATCTTGCTTCCAAATGTTCTGCATGCATTAAAAGTGCCGCAAATTCATACTTGTAGGTTGAAAGCCCAAATAATACACCCATACCAACATCATCTATGCCGCCTTCCATAGCTCTGTCCATAGCTTCCGTATGGTAGTTGTAATTGTGTTTTGGCCCTGTTGGATGAAGTCTTTCATAACGCTCTTTATTATATGTTTCTTGGAACAGAATATATGTTCCTATACCAGCCTCTTTTAATTTGCGGTAATTTTCAACCGTAGTTGCCGCAATATTCACATTCACCCTGCGAATAGCACCGTTTTTGTGATTGATAGAATAAATTGTTTTTATAGATTCCAAAACATACTCGATTGGATTGTTTACAGGATCTTCCCCCGTTTCTAATGCCAATCGCTTATGACCAATATCCTGAAGCGCTATAACTTCTTCTTTTATCTCTTCTTGAGTCATCTTTTTACGAGGGATATGAGTATTTTTTGCATGATAAGGACAATATACACAACCGTTTACACAATAATTAGATAAATACAACGGCGCAAATAATACAATTCTGTTTCCGTAATATTCTTGTTTAATCTTTTTTGCTAATGAATATATTTCTTCATTTTTTTCTTCTATATCACAAGCCAACAAAACAGATGCCTCTCTATGAGTCAAACCGTTACCCAATTTAGCTTTTTCTAATATCTTATCTACAAGTTCAATATTATTTTTATTCGCATTTGCATATTCTAATGTTGCTAAAACTTCTTCGTTATTTATAAAATCATCGGCACTAGTGGAATTTACATCATACATAATACTTCTCCCTATCACCTCAATCATAAAACTTAAATAAAAAATGTAAAGTTATAGAATAGACAGAAATTTACTCTTTTTAACTATTTAATATATTGCTAAGATTCATCCAGCCAACAAACATGGTTATATTTCTTGTATTAATCAAATATAAGAATCCAATATATGGGTTTTTACATTGCCTTTAAGTGTTTCCCTTGAAACAGGTTTCATTGTACCTTCTCCCAACTTTAAACCAAATACTTTATCACCATCCATTGATAAAATATCTAATTTTTTTTCAGGAGGAAGATCTTCTTCATTTTCATAACCTCTGGCATAATTTTTAGTTTTAATAGTTGTAAATATATCTTCATCGCGTTTAGCGCGAACAATATCTATTTTTTGGTTAAGATCTGTATCCCTCGTTACTGTTATATGCGTGTCTGAACCGTAGAGAGGGCGGGATACAACACGTTTGATGATACGAGGTTCATTATTAGGACCTAGTTCTTTTGCAACAGTAGTATAGACCTTTCCTCCGTCTTCAAGTGAATTTTCAAAAATATATGTACCACCTTTTCCTCTGCCAACATATTTTTGCAAATCTGAAGTATAAATATTAAAATAAGTTTTTACAGCGTTAACACCAGACATAATCTACCACCTTTCACACTTCGTTACTACATCTATAAAAACATTTTTGATAAAAAAATTGCCCATAATGCTTGGATTAATTTAAATAGCTTAACAAAAGTTCACAATTAAGGTTTAAGTTAGATATTGTGAGTTACTCCCCTTATGAGGAGAGATAAAAGTGGAGTGATGATTTGACCTGAAAAAATCATCACTCATCCCTATTCCCTCACCTCTATAGAGAAGGAAATTCGTCATTCTGAGGACAAAGTCCGAAGAATCTCATAATGTTATTCAGCGATTTGCACTAGAACAAATAATTATTTAGCCCCTCACCCTTCCCCTCTCCCCAAAGGGGCGAGGGAATAGTGTCCAACCC
>JAFUUT010000023.1 GCA_017477685.1 bacterium
ACTATCAAGAAGATTGATTCAGAAGAACCTGATAAAAAGTATTTGAGCATCTATACAATGAGATATGATAAAGGCATGACCCAAAAAGAAATTTCTGCGGAATTAAATGTTTCTCAATCTGAGATTTCTAAGAGATTATATTGCTTATTAGAAAAAGTTAGAAGTGTACTTAATTAAGTTGTAATATGAAATGTCCTGTATGTAAAAAAAATATTTCGCAATCGGCACTCAAATGTCCATATTGCAAAACTCGAACGGGCTTGTTATGCAGTCATTGCAATACAATCAACCCGATAGGTAATTTAGTGTGCTCAAAATGCGGACAGGAGCTTTTAAAAGTTTGCCCAAAATGCGGGAGTGTGAATTTTCCGGGATCTTTGAAATGCCGAAAATGTGCATCTCCGTTTGCTTCGTCATCAAAAGGTAAAATCCAAAAAGAGCAGCAGGCTGATGATTTGAAATATAAACCAAATTTAATCGGTATGCGTGAAGCCGTAGATATTATTATTGAGGCAATAAATTCAAAAGATAAAAAAGTTATTTCTATCTCAGGTGAAAAAGGCATCGGAAAAACTACGGTTTTAAAGACTGTATTACATAACACATCTGATCAAAAACTTAAATGGTGTATCGGCAAATGTACACAGCTTACTCAATTGACTCCGGGCGGCGTTATTCAGGATATGCTGTTGAATTTGTTTAATTTGCCGGATTTTTGCGCTGATAGTGAAGAATTACAAAAAGATGCGAGTGAATTTTTCTCTAAGGAATTTAAATTTTTAAATCCTGATGAAATTTCGGATTTGTTAAACTTTTTATATAATTTTAAGAGCGGCAATTATGAAGATATAATTGTCAATAAAAAAAGAACGTATGCGTTTTTGAGTAAATTATTTGACGCTTTTGCAGCTACGGGAAGATTTGTTTTTGTAGTTGATAATTTTGATTTTATTGACGGTTTTTCTGTTGAATTTTTGAATTATTTTATGCAGAAAAAGAATAATTGGAAAAATCTTAAATTTATAGCTTTATATAGTGAGTATGCGCCAATAAGCAGATTTTTTACATTTGATAAGTATTCTTTAGATGCATATCAAGATGTTTTTCTTGCTCCGATGAGTGTATCGGAATTGGTTAAAAATGTCAGCTGCAATCCTGAAATTAAGCAATACATTTCCGAGCATGAACGAGAAGTTATTTTTGCAAAGAGCAAAGGTAATCTTGCGTTTGTTGAGCAGGCATTGAGTTATGCGTTTGATTGCCAAATTACGGATAATGTGTTTGTTTTGCCGGAGGATTTTTCGCAGCTTATAAAACTACGTCTTGAAATTTTGAAAAAGAATAATTCCGAAGCTTATAAAATGCTTTCAGGTGCCGCCGTAATAGGTGAAAGATGGAATGTTAATCTGCTAAAAGATATTTTCGGGTATAGCTCAAAAGATTTTTCCGAAATATTAAACTACCTTGTTCAATCTAATTTTATCAGGCAAAGGGATGAAATGTATTATGAATTCATAAATTTATCTCTTTGGGAACATGTTCTAAAGAATATAACTCGCAATTCGGAATTTGATGATATAAATATTAAAATAGCCAAGGCTTTGGGTGCATTCAACTTAAACACAAATGCAATTATGGCAATGATTGCACACAATTTGAAAGAAAATCGCATAGCTTTTGATATTTGGACTAAAACGGCAAGACTTTCAGCTTATATTGGCGATATAAATCTGTATGTAATTGCTCAAAGGCAGTGTCTTGCTATATTAAATGAGTTTAATGAAACTGAAACTGTTGATATAAGATACAGTATAAGCGAAAAATTAGGTAAAATTCTTGCTGAGTATGACCCTGGGGAGGCTTTGGAATTTTTGCCTGATGCTATTTCCAATGCAAAAGAAACAAAAAATAAAGTCAAAGAGATAGAATTGCTGTCTTATTTGGCCTATTGCTGCCGTAAAACCGGTAATTATTTCGGGAATGTAGAGTGTGTTGACAGCGTTGTCAAAGAGCTTGGTGAAGGTGCAAGTCTTGAAAAGGCAATGGTTTTAAGCGTAAAATTAGAATCTTTACTCAATATCGGTAATTGCGGGGAAGTTATAAATCTTATAGACAACGATATTTTACCTGTTTTAAGTGCAAATATTGCAAAACCTCGTTTGAGTAAAATGTTTCCTCAAAATATAGTTTTTGACACATGGTTAAAAGTGCAGATTGTTTTGGCTAGGGCGCTTGCTCTTCAAGGGAACAAACGTGTGTCTGAGGTTTTGAAATCCTTAGTCAAAACTGTTAATAAGTATAAAATCAGTGATAAATTACTCCATCAGAAGCTTAAACTTGTTCTGGCTTATGCAAGTACGATTGAAGGGAATTTTGAGAAGTCTTTTCAGGTATTGAGTGAAATTAATAATGAGGAAATTGAGGAAGAAGAAGTTTTATCCAGAAAAAATCTTATATATATAATCAATCGCTTCATGTTGAGAGATTATGAAGATATTCAAAGTGAGTTATTTGAGGCTGTTACTTTTGCAAATAATATAGGTGATAATTTTACTAAAAATATTCTCAAGGTATTGTTAGGCAAAGTCTTTAAGGATAATAATAAAGCTCAGCATGCTCTTGAAATATACAATGAACAAGTTACGTATTTTGCTAAAGAAAAAATGGCTTTAGGTGCATTGTTGTCGTGGCTTTTGATTGCAGATGCAACGATTGTAACGGAAAATTCCCGCAGTGCAATCGATGTTGCAACCCAAGCACTTGAAATTGCAAAGAACCCTAATATAAATAATAAATTTTTCATTGTACAGCTGCATATGGTTTTGGCTGCTGCATACACCAATTTATGTGATTTTGAAAGTGCAAAGATAAATATAGAATCAGCAATAGCAATATCTAAAAAACAAGAGATGAATGATTTGTTGTCAAAAGCATATATATTGTACGGCAAATATTATCAAGATATCGGATCTGTAGAATCTCCAAATCGCATGGAATATCTTAAAGGCTCACTTGTAATGTATGAAAAAGCTTTGGAAATTGTTCAATCCAAGACCAAAAATGCTTATGTACAAAATGTGATTGCTTATCAAATTGATTTGTTGAAAAAGTATTGTAACGATAATAATTTTAATATATAAGTTTTTTTAAATCATTTTCTACTTCTTTAAATACGCTTGTCCAATCACCGTTTGTCGGTTGGCGAAATATTTTTACACTGTCATACCAATCACATTTTGAAAGATCTTTGTGCCAGCGCCAGTTATATACATGCGGCAGCAATACCCAGCAAGGTTTGCACATAGCACCTGCAAGATGCGCTAAAGAGGTATCATTACAGATTACTAAATCAAGATTTTCGATTGCAGCCGCCGTATCGGAAAAATCTCCAAATGTGCTTGCGATATCTACCACATCATATCTATCTTTTATTTTAGTAAATTCTTCAGAGCCTTCAAATGTTTGGCAGGAATAAAATTGTGTGTTTGGAAGTTCAAACAAAGGGAAGAAATCTTCTACTTTTAAAACTCTTTCTTTTTCATAAAAAGTATTTCCCTGCCATTTTATACCTATTTTAAATTTATCATTGTTAAAAAATTTCTCTTTATATTTTTTGACTTTTTGCGGATTGGATTTTATGTATCCGTCATCGTGGTGAATAAACATATTTTCTTCGGTTTTGCCTAAAACGTAAGGGACACTCAAAAACGGAATGTGATAATCAAAATAAATATTATCTTCAAAGTCAAACATTTCCATAATCTCAGCACCGTATGAATTTTCTCTGAATAATGGTACAAGTTCTTTTTGCGGTTTGAAGATTACTTTTTTGCACTTTGAAGTAAGTTCACTCATAAAGCGGTAAAGCATAATTACATCCCCAAAGCCTGCTTCGTAATATGTGTATAAAATTTTGTCAGATAAATCTTCTCCGTTCCATAGGGGTTTTTCTTTCATAAGGTTGGGGTATGTTTTTTCTTGAGAAACAATTGCACTTTGGCGGCATAAGCGTTCTTCAAAACATCTTAATCCGTCTTTATAGTTTTTAACCTGCATATATGCAAGAGATAGAAAATATTTTGTTTCCCAGTCTTCAGGG
>JAFUUT010000383.1 GCA_017477685.1 bacterium
AAAGATATAGAAAATTCTAAAAATGCTGATATTAAAGGTAATGCAAAAGATGTACATGTTGTTTCAAGCGGATTTAATGATTTAATGATTTTTCACGAAGATGATGACGGCACGGAAAACCAATTAGTTTTCAGTCATGACCAGCATATTAATTAATATTATTTTCAAATAAGGTGAAAGATGTCACGATTATGTTTCAGTTGTGGCATCTTTTATTTTAAGTATTCTCTTTTTAATCGTTAATAGTGTTGACAATTATGTTTTCTTGAACTAGAATATAAATCAGGAAAATAATCACGATTAAAAAAGGAGATATAGATTATGCCTAAATTGAAAGAAGAACGTACCCCAAGTGTAAAATCAACAGGTTTAGTTGACACTGTTGAAGCATTGAACGAATTACTTGACAGAGTTAAAAAAGCTCAGGATGAGTATTCAAAATTTTCTCAGGAAGCCGTAGACAGAATTTTTAAAGCTGCTGCCACCGCTGCTGATAAAGCGCGTATTCCGCTTGCAAGAATGGCAGTTGAGGATACAGGCATGGGAGTTTTGGAAGACAAGATTATTAAAAATCACTTTGCTTCCGAGTATATATATAACAAGCATAAGAATGCTAAAACATGCGGAATTATCAGCGAAGATAAAATAAACGGAACAAAGATAGTTGCGGAGCCTTTAGGAATTTTGGCAGGTATTATTCCTACTACAAACCCTACATCTACTGCAATTTTCAAATCACTTCTTGCTTTAAAAACGAGAAACGGTATTGTTTTTTCACCGCATCCGAGAGCAACAAAATCAACAATAGAAGCGGCAAAAGTTGTTCTTGAAGCCGCAGTTGCTGCAGGTGCGCCGAAAGATATTATCGGTTGGATTGATGCTCCGTCTATGGAATTATCTGATGCATTGTTGCATCATCCAAATATCGCATGTATTCTTGCAACAGGCGGTCCCGGTATGGTAAAAGCCGCATACTCATCCGGCAAACCTGCTTTAGGTGTCGGACCTGGTAATACTGCCGCTGTTATAGATGAAACCGCTGATATAAAAATGGCTGTATCTTCTGTTCTTATGTCTAAGACATTTGATAACGGTATGATTTGTGCATCAGAACAATCCGTTATTGTTGTTGAAGATGTGTATGAAGAAGTTAAAAAAGAATTTATATACCGCGGAGCATATCTTGTTAAAAAATCTGACGAACAAAAAATGTTGGATCTTCCGTTTATTGATCCTGCAAGGGGAACTGCTCATCCGGCTATAGTAGGTCAACCGGCTTATAAAATAGCAGAATTGTCAGGGTTTACTATTCCGGAGGATTCCAAAATTCTTCTTTGCGAAAGATCTCATGTAGATTGGGAAGATCCTTTCTCAAGAGAAAAATTGTCCCCAATCTTGACTATGTACAAGGCTAAATCATTTGAAGATGCGGCTGAAATGGCTTATGAATTAGTATTAAAGGGCGGTGCCGGACATACATCCGTTCTTTATACAGATGAAAGAAAGTCAGACAGAATTAATATGTATGCGGAAAAAATGCCATCCTGTCGTATATTAATAAATCAACCTTCATCACAAGGTGGTATCGGGGATTTGTACAACTTTAGACTGGAACCGTCTTTGTCATTAGGCTGCGGTTCTTGGGGCGGAAACGCAGTTTCCGGAAACATTGGTGTTGAACATTTATTAAATTACAAAACTGTAGCTGAAAGGAGAGAAAATATGTTATGGTTCAAAGTTCCTCCAAAAGTTTATTTCAAGCGTGGTGCTATTGATTTAGCCTTGAGAGAACTTGAAGGGAAAAAACGTGCATTTATTGTTACTGACCGATTCTTATTCAACTCAGGTGCAGTTGATGTGATCACAAAAACACTTGATGAAATCGGCATTGATCATGAAGTATTCTTCGATGTAAAACCGGATCCTACACTTGCGACAATAAAACAAGCAATGGAAATAGTTAAACCTTATGAGCCTGACGTAATTATAGCTCTGGGCGGCGGTTCACCAATGGATGCCGGTAAAATTATTTGGTTATTGTATGAACAACCGGATACAAATTTTGAAGATATTTCAATGAGATTTATGGATATAAGAAAAAGAATCTGCCAAATTCCTGAGTTGGGTAAAAAAGCTACTATGGTTTGTGTTCCTACAACTTCCGGTACGGGTTCTGAAGTTACTCCGTTCTCAATTATCACAGATGAAAAGACACATTATAAATATGCAATTGCAGATTATGCACTTACCCCGAATATGGCAATTGTTGATCCGAACTTTGTTGACGGTATGCCAAAAGGATTAACTGCCGCTTCAGGTATTGATGCTTTAGTTCATTCTCTTGAAGCTTACGTATCTTGTATGGCTACAAACTTCACTAATTCTAATGCCTTAGAGGCAACAAAATTAGTATTCAGATATTTGCCTGCTTCATATAAAGAGGGTGCAAATAACCCTGTTGCACGTGAAAAGATGCACTATGCCGCTACTATTGCCGGTATGTCATTCGCAAACGCATTCTTAGGTTTGTGCCACTCAATGGCTCATAAACTGGGTGCTATGTACAGCATTCCTCACGGTGTTGCAAACGCTTTATTGATAAGACAAATTATCAAGTTTAATGCAGTTGATAAACCGACAAAACAGGCGATATTCCCTCAATACAAGTTCCCGTGTGCAAAAGCTAAATACGGTCAAATTGCGGATGAACTCGGATTAGGCGGTAAAGATGATGACGAAAAAGTTGAATTATTGATTAAGGCGGTGGATGAACTTATGACTGAAATCAACTTGCCAAAATCTATAAGAGAATTTGGAGTCAAAGAAGATGAATTCATGGAAAATCTGGATATATTGGTTGAAAGAGCTTATGACGACCAATGCACAGGTGCAAATCCTAGATATCCGTTAATGAGTGAAATTAAGCAAATCTTCTTAGATGCTTACGAAGGTGTTGTTTAAACATAATATGAGGCTTGAATTTTATTCCAATTTATTCAAGCCTCCATTTTCTTTTAAATAATTAAAGGATGTTAAAGATATGGAAATTCCTGATAAGGTGTTGAATCGTTTGACGCTGTATCATTTTATTTTGGATGATTTGCGAGAAGACGAGGTGTATATTTCTAGTAATAAATTTTCTCAATTGCTTGATATTGACCCTTCTCAAGTCAGAAAAGATTTGAAGTATATAGGTTATCAAGGTAAATGCAGAGTCGGGTACGAAGCAAAAGACCTGAAAAAAGCCATTGAAAAAGGTCTTGGTTTCAAAAAAACCAGAGATGCGTTTATTATTGGAGCCGGGAATTTAGGTTCTGCATTGGCGAAGTATAATATTTTCAAAGATTATGGTTTGAATATTCTTGCAATGTTTGATACGGATGTAAATAAAATCGGCAAGGTTATTAATGGCAAAGAAGTTTTTGATTTCAATAAAGTAAGTGTTCTTGCAAAAAGGTTGAATGTTAATATTGCAATTTTGACTGTCCCGAGAATTTCTGCTCGCGGTACCGCTCAATATCTTGCAGGAGCAGGGTTTAAGTATATATGGAATTTCACACCAACTGTTTTGGATGTCCCAAAGAATGTTAAAGTTTGGAATGAAAATTTGATAGGTAGTTTTTTACAATTTACTAATAAAGATGAGGTAACAGAAAATAATAATGACAACTGAAATAAAAGTTTGCATGGGCAGTGCATGTTTTGCAAAGGGTAATTTAGAGAATTTGGAATTTATAAAAGAATATATTGAAGAAAAAAATTTAAATTCAAAAGTAACAATAGTAGGTTCATTGTGTGAAAACAAATGTGAAAAGGGACCAAGAATAATTGTAAATGATAAAGAATATATAAATGTTAAAACAGAAGACATAGCAAAAATAATACAAGAGAACATGTAAAAAGGGGCAAATAATGGCTAAACAATATCCTGTATATACTTTAAAAAATGAGTGTAATGACTGTTATAAATGTATAAGGGGCTGTCATATCAAGGCTATTCGTATTCAAAGCGGAAGTGCATCCGTTATAAATGAAAAATGTATAGCTTGCGGTCATTGTGTTCAGATATGTCCTGCGGGGGCAAAAAGAGTTCGAAACGATATAGATATTGTTAAAACACTATTATTAACCGGTAAAAAAGTTTATGTTTCTTTGGCACCAAGCTGGGCAGGTGTTTATAATATATCTAAGGAAAAAATGGTTGCAGTGCTTAAAAAACTCGGTTTCAGCGGAGTTTCAGAAACGGCATTAGGCGCTCAGGAAGTATCTATCCAGACTGCAAAGATGTTAAATAATTCTGCTTCAGGCCTCTACATTTCATCTGCGTGTCCTGTTATAGACGATTATATAAGATTATATAAACCGGAATTTGCAAAATGTATTACTCCGATTGCATCTCCTGCTCTTACTCATTGCGGGTTATTAAAAGAAATGATGGGTGATGATATAAAAGTTGTATTCATAGGTCCTTGTATTGCCAAGAAAAATGAAGCAGATAAAAACCCAGATTTGATGGCGGCTGCATTGACCTTTGATGAACTCAATTACTGGATAAAAGAAGAATTTATAGATGTTGATAATATAGAACCTGATCATACTTGCCATTTCGTTCCGGAAGGTGCATTTGAAGGAGCTTTATATCCTTTAGAGGGCGGAATGAATGAGACAATAAAGCGAGTCGGGATTGATAAAGACGATGTAACTTTTATTGCTGTAAGTTCTTTGGAAGATTTTGATAAGTCATTAAAGAATATAGATCCTGATAAGATTGAAAACAAAATTTTTGTAGAAGCTTTGGGCTGTTCAGGTGGTTGTATTAATGGACCGTGTTTGTCCAGTGACAAGTCAAGGATACTGATAACTTCCGATATTTATGCAAATACAGAATATAGAGATGATGTACCAAAAGAGCCAAGAAAAGTGGTTAATATGGAATACAAACCTGAACCTGTGGAAAAGGTCGAGTATTCTATTGAGCAAATAACAAAAGCATTGAGAAAAATTAGTAAGCACTCAGAAGAAGATGAACTAAATTGTTCAGGATGTGGTTATGCAAGCTGCAGAGAATTTGTGAATGCTCTTATTGCAGGAGATGCTGAACCTTCTCAATGTGTGTCATATATGAGGAAAATTGCGGTAAGAAAAGCTGCCGCAATGCTTAGGTGCATGCCTTCTGCTGTAGTTATTGTTGATTCAAATATGGAAATCGTTGAAGCAAATGATTCATTTGAGCACATGTTTTTATCAGATGAGATGTACGAAGTATTTAAATCCCGTCAAGATGGGTTGACAGGGGCGTGTATAGACAGGATTGTTTCGTTCCCTGAATTGTTTAAATCCGCATTAGATACAGGTAAGGATATTCACCAAGAGCATTATGCAATTGAAGATAAAGTATATGATATAAGTATTTTTACAATCGAAGATAATGAACTTGTTGGTGCAGTTATCTCTGATGTAACAAAATCTGAAATGGATAGAAGCAAAATTGCCCAAAAGGCAAGAGAAGTTATTACGAAAAATATTGCAACCGTTCAGGAAATTGCAAGTCTACTGGGCGAACATATGGTCGAAACCGAGCTTTTATTAAATTCTATTGCAGAGGGTTATGATCCTAATGCAAACGAAGGGGATAAGAGGTAGAAATGTTCATTGATATAGCTTGTTCTCAAAAAAAGAAATATAACCAGAACGCATATGGTGATTATTTTGCTTCAAACAGATTCCCTAATATGAATCGTGTTGTGGCAGTGCTTTCTGACGGACTTGGCAGCGGAATAAAGGCAAATATATTGGCTTGTATGACTTCTACTATGCTTTTAAAATTCATGGAAAACCATTCCGATATAGAAAAATCCTGTGAAATCATAATGAATTCGCTTCCTGTGTGCAAAGTCCGCGGTATAAGTTATTCTACATTTTCTGCGATTGATTGTTATGAAAACGGAAAGGCAAAAATTGTAGAAGAAGGTAATCCGGATTTTATATGGATTAGAAATGGCGAAATTTTAAAACCGGAGTTCCAAACAATTCAATCAAAAGATTTCAAAAATCGTAAAATGAAAGTGTATAATATTAATCTTGAAAAATATGACAGAATAATTTTTTGTTCCGATGGAGCGACTCAAGTTGCAATGGGTACAAAGCAGTTCCCTCTCGGACTTGAAAGAAGCGGGCTTATAAAAATTATTTTAAATAAACTTGAGCAAGATCCGGAAATTTCATCAAAAGATTTGAGTGAGTATTTGGTTCATCAAATAGAATTAATCGCTCCGAACAGAGAATTAAAGGATGATACTTCTATTCTTTCTATTTATTGCAGAGATCCGCGAGAATCGCTTATTTTTACCGGCCCTCCGTTTCATAGTGAAAAAGATAGTTATTATGCTAAAACATTTATGGAATTCAAGGGTAAGAAAGCTATTTCCGGCGGTACGACTGCAAATATTATTTCAAGAGAATTAAATATTCCGGTAAGTACAGACTTATCAACCAGTACAGGCAAGCTTCCGGGACTTTTGAAGATGGATGGTGTTGATTTGGTCACAGAAGGTATTCTTACTTTGACTAAAACGCTTGAATATCTGGAAAGCGGGAAATATGAGAATAATGCTGCAAAAACATTGATGGATTTTCTACTTGATAGTGATGTTATAAACTTTCTGGTAGGTGCCCAGATGAATAAGGCACATTATGATCCGAATTTGCCGATAGAAATTGAAATTAGAAAGAATATAATAAAACAAATGGCACATGTTTTAGAAGAAAAATATTTGAAAAAAGTTAATGTACAGTTTATATAAAGGAGAAAAATATGGACAAAATTTTAGTAAAAGTATGTACGGGGACAACCTGCTTTGTTATGGGTGGCAGTAATTTGCAAGAGTTGCATGATATTATTCCTAAAAAATATGGGGATAAGGTAGAAGTTCAAGCAAGCAATTGTTTAGGGCTTTGCTCAATAAATTGGGAATCTTCAAAGGCTCCGTATGTCAAGGTTGATGATGATATTGTAAAAGAAGCTACCGTTGAAAAAGTATTGGAAGCTATTGATAAAAAACTGGCAAAGTAGTGAAAATAGATATATTTTATAAAAAGCAAGTTCAATTACATTTGAACTTGCTTTTATTTTTAAGATATGTAAACTTTTTATTTTTAAACTAACAAAAAAAATATTTTACGGGTTTTAATTCTGCATACGGTAAAAATAAAAAGGAGTTTATTATGGATATTAGAACGATTGGTATTTATAATTCCGGTTCGTATGTTTGCGGGAGAAGTGAAAATAGAGTTTCTTTTCAAAATGCTATTGATACAGAAAAGCGTTTATTATGTGCGGAAAATGGTATATCTCCAAGAGAACTTTTAGCAAGTAAGTTAAAAGCTCTGGGTATTTCTTCTGACAAGGGAAAAGTAATACAGGATTTCTTTAGTGCTTGTATGTCTGTTATTGATAAAACTCAAAAAAGAAATAGAGTACTTCAAAATAAAATAAAAGAACTGGAAAATACAAATCGCAGATTGCGAAATAAGGCAAAAAAATATTAATTGTGTTAATTACAAAAAGGCAAAATTTATGAAAATAGGAAATTTTTATAATAATGTTGTACATCCCCATTTTGGCGGAACGATTAGTGATAGTGAACCAATGCGTGAGGTTATGAATATTGGTAAAAAAGCAGCAATAGATGGACAGCGTTGTGCGAACAATTTTTATAACACATTATCTTTTATCCAAAATGACGGTACAGATTCTGTGCTTAATGTAATAAAATATTATGACGGTTCTGAAGATATGTATGTCCCTGTGTATGGAGGGTACAACGGTTTGCCGGCAAGTTCGAAGAATATACTTGCAGAAATAGTTAAAATGGGTGAAACATTATTTGATCGCACTGAATTGTGTAAGCCCTCATCTGTTGTAACGCAGATAAGAGAACAAAATAAAAAGATATTGTTTTGGGATAAATTAATATCTTTTATAAGTAATTTATTTTAATATTTTTTAACGATTTAGCAATTTAATTTTTTTCTGAACTTTATTATATATATGGGAATTAATACGAACAATTATAACATTTATCCGCCTTTATACAACAATAGTATTCTGCCAAATCAAGTGCCGGCCAATTTTGGTGCGGGACAGCTTCCTCAGGATATTTTTATGAAGACAAATTCTAATAAAAGCCCTGAAATGGTAGAATTTGAACGGCTATTCCCGAATGGCGAACTCTATAATATATTTAACGATATTGTTAAAGAGTTCGGTATAGAGTGTCCCCCTCAATTAGAATTTGTTAATGAAAAAGATAGCGACTATGCTTATGCTATGCATATGACTAATAAATTAAACTTGAATGTTGCCAATTTATCGACAAAAAATATGTATAAAGTTTTGTTAGAAAAAAACGGTTCAAAATATTATGACTATGATGATACAGCAAAAAATATAAGAATATTAATAACTGATGATAAAGAATTGATGAATGGCATTACGGAGTACTATAAGAAAAAAGAAGGGGTCGACAATTGTACGTTTGTTCCTTTAACAGATGATGATAAAAGAAAATTGATAATAAAATCTTTGGCTCACGAACTTGAACATTTTTATCAAAATCAAATTATACGTCACACCGAGGGATTAGACGAGTTTGAAATGATGGAAAAACGTCTGAAAAACAGATCGGATTACAAGCCAAGCCCTAATTATATTGATGAAAAATTGAAATTTCTAAAACTTAAAAAAGCGTATATGGATTCTCACAAATCTTTTGATATGGAAAAAAGGTATTCGCAATCCTCTCCTGAGGGTAAAAAGGCTTTAGAATGGTACAATGCTACCGTAAATTATATTGATTATAAAAAGGATTATGATAATTATTTATTAAATTCTATTGAATCGGATGCAAATGAACGTGCGCATCAGTATTTGACAACTCATTACGGCGATTTTGCAAAGGCATAGATAACAGGCTTTGTGTGTAATCCAGCCAGCGGATTGTGCTATAATATTTTCGTATATGTCAGTTTAAATATATCGGAGTATAAGATGCGAAAAATATTTGTGCTTATTGCAATTTCTATTATTTCATTTGGAGAAATTGCTTTCGGTGGTGTCAGTTCTTCAAATAATACCATTATAAAAAACAGTTTGTTTTCTGTTTCAATCCCTGAGAGTTTAAAAGGCTCATACGAAGTGAAAACAGAAAAAGATAAAATTTCGTTATACCATAAAGCGTCTAAAAAAGCGGGTTTTGGAGGGTTTGCTTTTGGTATAAAGGCATATAAGAACCCGTCAGATCACGCTGTTTTGCCGGGAAGTCGGAAACTGGGCGAGTTAAAAGATTCAAACGGTGTGTTATATGATGTTGTACTTAAACACCCGACCGATGTCCAGTATGATTATACTATCAGCTCGGATGCTCCTGAGTCGTTTAAACAGCTGTACAATCTTGGGGAAAATGTGAGCATTACCGGAGTAAAAGGTGCAAGATATTTTAAAAATCAAGGTATGAAAGGCGAAGATTTATACAAAGATGTTTTGAAAAAACACTATACTGCTATAAGTGAAAAATGGGATTCTTCAAAGCTTGAAGCTGAAAATATGAGTTATATGTATAATGTCATAAATCAAAAGGATAAGATAGGGTATGCCTATTATGATGTAAATGCAGACGGAATTGAAGAACTTCTTATCGGCGAAATTGCGGATGGAGCTTGGAAAGGTGTAATATATGATATGTACACAATGGTCAATAGAATCCCGAAACACGTTGTAAGCGGAGGTGCCAGAAACAGATATTTTGCCTGCGATGACAGTTTTGTCTGCAATGAGTATTCTTCAGGGGCAATGGAAAGCGGAGTGAGAGTTTATATTTTAGTTGAAAATTCAACTGAACTTTACCCTCAGGTCAATTTTAAATATGACGGATATGAGAATTCTAAAAATCCGTATTTTATATCATATTCAAACGAAGAATGGACAAATGTTTCGGAAGAAGATTTTAATGAACGAAAAAAAGTTTTTGAAAAATACGAAAGATTCAATTATATACCGCTAACAAACGAATTTGTTCCTTCCGTCAGCGAGTCGAAAAGTATTCTTAACGACAGATATAATCCCCAAAAAGATTACTTTGATTATTTGTCGGTTTTGAGAGAATTCCCGAAAGATTAC
>JAFUUT010000384.1 GCA_017477685.1 bacterium
ATCTCGTGTTAATTATCTTCAGTACGACTTACTTCATCGTATCTGCTCTTTGTATCTTACGAGTCTAAAATTGTCCAACTTAAATCCACAACTCATACAAGTATTTCTGAAATAGCTCCAGACCCTTTTCCCTTAGTTGAAGAGCAGCCTTTTCACCCAATTTTTCTTTCAATTGTTTTCCTTCATCATTTTCCACATAAATGCAGAGCCCATCATAAATGTCCTGCATAATCTGTTCCCACTCATGCAATGCACCGTCATCCGGATCATCTTCCGGGTATTTATCATAGATTTCATCAGGTATGCCTTTGGTTGGTAAATCCATCAGTACTTTCAAGCTGGGCAACACGAACTTGGCAAACCCGTAAGCCAAATTGAAGGCGTCAAGCATATGGAAGCCGTGTTCATCATAAAACTGTTTGTATTTGTCCGCCCACTCTTTATAGTAATTCCCTTGCTGGGTAAGAATCATATAGCCGTTGCCGGAATCATCATATTGGACACGCCACTTGTTAGGTCGGCGGTCGCGCCGTTTACGTGGGCGAACTTTACGGATTTCAATGATATCACCAGGTTGCACATCGGAAGGGTGAATCACAACGTCATCACGCAAAGAACGAAGCCTTGCCCGCCGCTCGCCAAGCTTTCTTTTCTTTTTTAACTTTTCCCAGTTTGTATCCATAACACAGAAGCCTGTTTGTTTTAGTTCCGCACAATGTTTCTTTTCAATTTTTGATTTGGTCATTATTTTATTTTTACCTATACGTTATACGCTCTTTACATTGTAAGTAGTTGTTATATTTCTTGACATCATTTTAGTTTTTTATTATAATTAATTCCACAAAAGCTATTATAATGTATGTGGTTCCAAAAGCTTACAATTAAAGAAAACACTTGGCACCAATTTACCACCATACATGTAATAATTATAGTAAAAGCGCCATCCGTGCAAATGGTTCTTTAGAAAGGAGAAACCATGGTCGAATTTGAAAAAATCGATTCTTCCGCATGGAAAAAAGAATACCCCCGGCAAATCGTTGGTCAGATTGTTAAAATCGGTCGAGATACTTTTAAGATTAGGCTACTTTATTACAAAGCCGGCAGAAAAATGGTTAGTGAATACAACGACGCCATCAAAGGGCTATATGAAGCAGAAGAAGCATGCAATGATTATGTTGACAAACTAATTGAAGAACTTGATGAAGATGATGAATAGCTCTCGGTTCCGTCTCCTACCGGTCAAACCGACCGGTAGGAGTTTTTTATTGAACAATACAAGTCTTGCATTTCATCTTAACCACCGTCATGAAAAAATACTCTTCAATAACTTCTTTCCGGCTTTCAACAATTTTTTGCCAGCTTTCATGGCCTTTTTAGCTACTTTCTTTACAGTCGGTATTATCTGTTTTGCACCTTCAACTACTAATTCTTTGATGGGCTTTTTGACTAAATCAACTATATGGCGACCTACAACAGAATTGCTTATTATCGGTCCGATCACAGGAACAGCACTCAAAAATCTGGATGCATACGGTGCCGCATATGTATTCCACACATACTCAAAGCCCATTGCAACATTCATGTTACCCATGTGCTCTATGCTATCTTCAATAGACATGGCGCCATCCGCAACCCGGGCAAGCATTTTAACATTTTCCACACCAACAGAAGCTAAATCAGCCACAACGACCGCAGGCGCATCTTTGGGCAATACAGAAACAAGGCCTTTATGCACAACTGTTGCCAACGCACCGGCGGCTGCGGTTTTAATGCCATCAGTGTCTTCACTCATAAGGGCGTTGCTCAACCATTCTTTGGCACTAAAGTCTTCAACTTCCTGCCCATCCACAAGTCGTTCAATACCTTGCTGTAAACCTGCAGAAAAAACACCAGCAGAAAAAGTTTTATCTGCAATTTGGCTGATTGTTTCTGCAGGGTCCGTAACCAATTTTTCCACTATTGGCGGTATCGCCCGTTCTAATGTTTCAATGTTTTCATCCAGGCATAATACGTCACTTGCAACCTGTACTAAATCGGTTCCACCTATCTGACCAACAATGTTGTGAAACGGACATTCTTTCTGAACAACCGACACCATGTCTTCCGGCACAACGATTCGTTGTTTTGCAGCTGGTGTTTCAGTGACCAAATCAATCGTTTCCTGTAAGTCCTTGCCATATATAATTTGATAATTTTCTAACCGACGACCGGTAAACTTATCCTTAATAACAACATCAAACAGGTTATGTCCATATTTAGAATCTTCAGCAGGATAATCAATTTCAGCTTCAAATTCTGCACCGGCTGATACCGCATTAGCATTAAAGCTGTCAATCATCTGCTGTTCGGCAATTACATCCATTGCAGAAGTATTAACCGTTTGATGTGCTTCTTCTGCTTGTGCATTGCGTAAAACTCGGGCATTTGCCTGTTCCATGCCCACGTTGAGTTGTTGCAATTCTTCCGCGGAAATCTCTTTGCCGCTTTCTTTTGCTTTTTCCTGTAACCAGTCTGCCGCCGATTTACCTTCTGCTCGGCTTTCTTCTAACGAACGCAAAGATTTGGAAAAGCTTTTTACACTGCCAACCAAATCAGCAGCATATTTGTCTAATTATTCATCTGTTATTTCTAAATCTTTTTCTTTCATTATACCTTTCAGCCATTCCTGATAGGTAATACTGCCATC
>JAFUUT010000385.1 GCA_017477685.1 bacterium
AATTTCTCCGAAAATAAATCGCCCGTCTAAAAATGAGGAAACGTCATCGAATTTTACTAATCTTTTTATATGTGCTATAGATATATCATTGGCTCCTGCAAAGTAAAGACGATAATTTGAACCCAGAATTGATAATTGTTCATTTATTTCAATATCATTCCATAAGTATACAGATTTGTTGTATATGCGTATTTCTATATTATATAAATCGATTAACTTAATAACCTTCCATTTTTTATTAATTATGCCTTCAGTAATATATGCTATTAAACCTAGTGATTCTATTTTTTTGGAATCTTGAGGATATAAAGAGTTACAAATATCTTTCAAAATATCGTATTCTATACTTTCTATGTTTTTGCCCCTTAATATTTCAAATGAAAAAAGGCCCAATGACAACAATTGAAATTGATTACTCAGAACTTTTTCTAGAATACTTCGTGCACTCATGATGTCGTTTTTATTCTTTTCCTGTATACAAATCATTTCATCGAACTTTCTTGTTATTAGTTTCATATACACTCATCCTTTAGTATGTTTTGCAGTCTTATATTTTCTTTATTATTAATAATACTTTGATTTCTCATCATGCATAACAAATGATTTCTAAGGCTTATTTCTATACCTATATCATTGTTGATAATTTTTTTTGCATTAATTGATTTAACATAATAATATCCAGCTAATTCCGGTTTGTTAATTAATTGATATATATTGCCCAATTCATCATAAACCGTTCCTAAAATTCTCCACAAACGAAATCGCTGACAAGACACTTTTGTAATCTCCAATATTTTAATAGCGTTATCATAATCTCCAATTGTTTGATATAGTGTTCCTAATTGACAAAGCATCAACAAATATTTTTCTGACGATTCTAAAAAATAAGTCATAAAGCCTGAATGCTTTTCAACGATTGAATACATGATACCTTCATTTACAGCTTTTTTACAATACTCAATAGAATCTATTAAATAATTGTTTTTTGCAGTAATTTCATATAATCGAAAATATGAAATTGATAATTCGTGAAGAGTATCTATTCTGCTTGATTCCAAGCAATTTTCTTCATGGATTCTTAAACATAATAAAAAACATTTAATTGCATTTTTATATTTTCCTTTTTCAAATTCACAAATTCCATACAGTTTATAATAGTCATACAATTCATTTGCAGTTGTTATTTTCTTTTTTATTGTTTTTAGTTGTTTTTCAGCTTTCAAATATTCTTTTTTTTCGCATAATTTTTCGATTTCTTTTAAATTATTTAACATAGTATTATATCTCCATTATTAAAACAATGACTTATTAAAAAATAATAATTAGTATAACTTTTAAAAATTGATTATAATTTATATCTAGAGTAAAAATAAAAGAATTTCAAGGCAAAATGCAAAAATGTACAAAAAAACGACAAAAAAAGACATAATCAATCAAAAATTAGGGGTTGACAAATGAAAACTACTTGTTCCACGTATTTCTGTCTTGACCAGTAAGAAATGCTTCTTAGTAAACAATCAAACTCAAAACAATGAAATGATATTCAAAATGCAATCTGATAGAACAATTTGTGTTTTTATCTGTTCTTGAGCAGTAAAAAACTGATAAAAAACGCCTTATAAATTATCAAGTGTTATTTTTTATGAAATTGCAATATGTGTTTGTAAAGACAATGAATAACATCTCAAACGAGTCGATGGAGATGGTAACGCTAAGATCATATATACAGTATAAAGAAGCAGCAGGGAGCGTAAATGCTCCCTGCTAATCTGTTTGTAAAGTATTTCATTATTTTTTGATAATTATGTATTTCTTATATCAAGTTTTGCAAAAAGTTGAATTGCTGCATTAATAATATTATACTATAATCAGCGACTACTCTATTTAAACTTCGATGATTTAAAGATAAGGTGATAGTGTGAATATCGGTGAGTTAATTAGCATTAAAACCGTCAGCGATGATCTGCCGCAGACGAGGTATAATACGGAATTAAAAATATTTACTTGCGTTCAGCTCGGTGATTTGGAACGGCTGATGGCTGAAATAGGAAAGGTTAACGCAACGATTGTTGCCGGCAACATATCCGACAATCCTGTTACACAATTCAGATATCTTGCTGTGAGCACCATTACGCTTGCAACAAGATATGCTATTCAGGGCGGACTAAACGAAAAAGTTGCCTACGATTTTTCGGATAAGTCTATCGCAAAAGTTTACCAAATGACTTGTTCAGATGATATTTTAAATTCTCTTGCTTATGATATTATTACGCTTACCAAAATGGTTAGCGAAAACAGATTAAAATCCAAACGGTCACCGCATATTAAAAAGTGTATTTCATATATTAATGAACATATTGAAGATAAATTAACGGTGAAATCACTTGCCGAAATCTGCGGTATTTCACCCGATTACCTGTCGCAGATTTTTCGGCGTGAAATGGGTGATAATCTCAGTTCATATATTTTAACGAGAAAATTGGAGTATTCAAAAGAACTGATTGCAAAGGGAATGTGCAATAAAGAAATATGCGAAACATTGAAGTTTTCATCTCCGTCATATTTCGTTACTGCATTTAAAAACAAGTACCGTATGACGCCGAGTGAATATAAATCCATGTTGAAATGAGGTTATATGATGAAGCAAAAAGAAATTCGCCCTGTCAGCAAAAAAAAGGCGCAGGAATATGCCGAAGCAGTACTTGAAAATACATATAACGCAAAGGTTAACAGTATCAAATATGTTGGCGGCGGCTCATTCGGCTTTGTATATAGAGCCGCTATTGATAAGGAACCCTTTACCGTTATTATGAAAGCGTGCAGGACTCAGGGCATCTGTGAGCGTGAAGCAAGTGAACTTACCCTGCTCGGAGCAGACAGCCTTATCAAAACACCAAAGGTGTATTTTACTTTTCTTGCAACTGATGAAATACCGATTGACTTCATCGGTATGGAGTTCGTTGAAGGCACAAACTGTTTTGCGGATTTTGCCAAACTGCTGAATTCCAAAAAGGCAAAAAAACAATTTGCTGATGAAATCACAACGATTATTCATTATTGGCACGAACAGACAAACGATAAATTCGGTTTAATCGGCAATGCCCTTTATGATGAATGGCTTGATTATTATCAGCCGTTTGCTGCCGATATCCTTGATTGTGCAAAGGAGTTGACAAGTAGCGGTAAACTTGAAAAGAAAGTGCTTGATACAATGGAGCGTGCCTGGGATGCGTTTAATTATATTTTCAGCGATAAGGTGGAAACGGCAAGCCTGATTCACGGCGATATGAACGTAATGAACATTATGAGCGATAAGCATCTGCACCAAACAGCTGTCATTGACCCGCTTGAAAGCAAATGGGCAGATAAAGAATATGAGCTGTTTCAACTTCGCAATTTAACGGGCGATAAATTCGGCTTGTATGAAACCTATAAAAGAAAGTATCCTGTATCGGAAAAGTGCGATATTAAAACCGCTTTTTACGCCCTGTATCACGAGGTTTATGGCTATATCATTTCGGGAACAAAAGTAAACTTTATTCTTATGCCGCTTGTGAAACGAATGAATAAGGAACTTGATAAATGCAATCTTTAAGCGGGAAAATTGTCAGCGCTTTGCTATGCGCGGTCTTTCATTCGCCGCTCATCAATAATTCCGAAATTTCAAACAATGCAGGAAAGAAAACGAAGGAATATAAATCCCGCTATAAGTCGTCAAAGGAATTTAACTATTCGGTACATAGTCTTAACGATGTGAATTACGAAATTCTTGAACCGAAGCAGAAAGGAAATAAAAAGGTTGTATTGTTGCTGCACGGCGGAAGCTACAAGGTACGGCTGATTGATATGTACCGCCGACTTGCGGAAAGGATCAGCCGAACGCTGAATTACTGTACGGTTTATAACCTTGATTACAGAACTCTCCCTGAATACAAATATCCCGCTCAAATTGAAGATACGGTTGCGATGTTTCAGGAAATGCAGCGGCAAGGTGTTGAAGCAAATAATATTGTATTTATCGGCGACAGTGCAGGTGCAAATCTTGCACTCACTTCAACACTTTATATGCGTGATAACGGAATGAACTTGCCGTCAACAATTGTTTGTTTTTCACTATGGGGAGATATGACCAATTCCGGCAAGTCGGTGGTAGACAATTGTTACCGGGATCCCTTTGGCGGTGTTGCAAGACGAAAGAAGGTTGAAGATAATTGGGATTACCTACATCGCATTTCTGCTTTTGCAAAGGATCTTGACAGAAGCAGTCCGTATGTTTCGTCGAGCTTCGCTGACTTCACAGATTTTCCGCCCGTCACGCTTATCTGCGGCGAAGCGGAGATGGACAGAAGCGCTAATGAGCTGGCTTTCGATAATATGAAAAACGCCGGTGTTGACGCCGAGCTTCATGTGTTTGATGGAATGTTCCACGATTTCCAGTTGTTTCCGTTCTTCCCCGAAACAAAAAGGGCGTTCGAAATAATGAAAAACAGAATAATTAAATAGAAACAGTATGTTTATAAACGACCTTTAGATTAATTGCTAAAGGTCGTTTTTATGTTTAGCAAATTCTTTTGAGAACAACATATTTCCATTTGTCAACCCCTAATTTTTAATTAATTATGTCTTTTTTTGTCGTTTTTTTGTACATTTTTGCATATTGCTTGATTTTTTAGATCTATATTGCCAAATTATTATTGGAGGAAGCTATAATACACCATCATATTATTAATAATTCTCTAGTATTATAGTTAATAAATAATATGTATCTTGAAGACTTAGTAATTTATAAAAGACTTGAAGAAGGAAAAACGCGTAAAACAACAGCATATGCTGGAGTTTTAAGTTTAGTTAATCAAGATGTATCTAGTTTGTTAGATTATATAAAGTGTAGATTTCCAGATTATCCGGACCACGGAATTAATCATTCTATTCGTTTACTAAGCTATATTGAACGTCTTTTAGGAAAACAATTAGACATTTTGAACGACACAGAATGTTTTTGCTTAATCCTAGCAGCGCTTTTTCATGATACAGCAATGGCAGAGTATTCTACAGATGACAGAAACAGACTAAGAGAAATGCATCATATTCTTGCATCAGAAACAATTAATGATTATTTCAATAAAAAGCTTTTAATAATAGAAGAACACGAGAGAATAAAGAACATTGTTATATTTGCTTCGAAAGCGCATGGTATGGATTTGGTAGAGTTTCAAAATGACAGATGCTTTGGCAAAACTGATACCATAGCAGGTGACGAAGTACGTTATAATTTAATTGGATATCTTGTTCGTATAGGTGATTTAATGGATTTAGAACAATATCGTTCAAATTCATATATTCTTTCTAAATTTAAAAACGAATATAGCGAAGAAGCATTCAATCACAACATAAGGCATCAGTTAGTTACAACATATAACTATAATGAAGAAAAACTAGAAGTAGAAGTATTTGCAAATAATATATCTCAGTACAAAATATGGTCAACTTGGTTTACTTATTTAAGAAATGATATATTAAATGCAAATACAGATTTAAATAAGTACAATATCTTTTTTCCAAAACCGACCACAAATATATTAACAAGTGACGATAAAAACTTTGATGTTGAAGAACTGCATTTCGAAATTGATGATGAAGGCGGAATTTGGAATATTATATCGCAATCTATATATACAGATAAATTTGATTTTATTAGAGAAATAATACAAAATTCTATTGATGCGACACTAATTAAACTCT
>JAFUUT010000386.1 GCA_017477685.1 bacterium
CGCACACATATTATTACCATCACCGTTATAGTCTATCTTCTTTCCAACTTGCGCTAGCACCCACTCCACTGCTTCTTCCTGAGTAGGAATGCGGTTTCTGGTCGTTTCCGCCCTTGCCGGTATCACAATAATACCGCAAAGCAAAACGGCGATGAACATAAGACTTATAATCTTTTTCATATGTTCTCCTCCCGAAATATGGTTTCTTTATCTTATATTTATATTATACCACTTTCCCTAACCTCTGTCAGCAAAATAGCACACAAAAAATCAAAAAAGCCTCCCGATATTTTCGGAAGGCGATGTAAACTGTTTCTCAAGCGTCTGGCTCTTGGCTCAGTGCCTCAAAAACACTCTCCACAGAGGATAACTGTGCGATATTCTCCGAGGAGCAAATCTTATTCGTTATATCGGTGCAATAAGGTGAGCCGACTACTACAACGATATTATTCAGATTGCAGGCAGAGCAAGGTACGTCGTTTGCCGTTAAGTTTTCCAGCTTACTGACAGATGCATGTGTCTCAAGCATTACCTCTGTTATATCTGAACCCTCTTTTATTTGTCCAATGAACAGATAAGTTGTGTTTGTAGTATCCTCATACAGCTTATACACATCATACTGTTCAGTAACCTCGGCCGGGATATAAGCATGAGTACTCAAATCATCCGCCGTAATGTCTTTAAGGTCTCTGGCGTAATCAAGAACATTCCGTGTTTTCAGCTCGTCGATATACTGCTGGATTTCTTCTGTAGTTTCTACTGAGGATGTCAGCCAGGTACGTTCAGGCGAGTTCTCGGTATTCTCATCGGGTTCAGGATTCGGAGTTTCTGTATCAATTTCATTGTTTTCACTCGTCTGTTCGCTATTTGTATTTGGCGCCGTTGTTTCATCGTTCGGGGTCTGTACCACAGTATTATCTGTCGGTGACGATGGGGTTGTGCAGCCGGATATTGTTCCTAAGATTAACGTTCCGGCAAATAAAACGCAAAGCATTCGTTTAAGCATAATTTGGTGCTCCTTTCTCTGATATACTTATATTATAACATATATTTGACAAAACCGCAAAAATATATGCAAAGTTTGCTGCCGAGAGAAAAAGAAAAGCGCCTCCCGAGGGAAGCGCTTTTGTGCTGTAAACAAAAAACCTACGAATTTGCAAGATACCCGAGCTTAACTATCTCATCAGCTACATCATCGGTATCGTAATGCATCTGTATTTCCGGAAAACGGTTAAGTCTGTCCTGAAGCTGGTATTTTTTGATAGCAACATCAGCGGTTTTTCCTGTTACGCCATGGTTAATTACAAGAGAACCGCGAACAGCATCGATATACCATACCTTGCGTTCTTCAGGGGTTAATTGTGGAAACATTGCAATACCTCCTTTGTGGGGTGTGGAACACGGCTCAGCTATATAGAAGAACGTACGCTGTTCCGTGCTATACAGGCTAAAATCTCATTAACCGCATCACTCGGTGCATAATGCATTTGTTCTTCTGGATACTCTCGCATAACTTCTTCGAAAGGAGTTTTGGCAATTATCAGAGGGATTTCCTCAGAAAGGAACCCACGCCTTAGCATTTCGGCGTGTATGCTTTGAATATATCTGTTTTTCATAGCGTTAGTTATCATAGACATTAATTCTGATTAAGAATATTTTCTAATACCAATCACTTCATTTCTGTGCTTATATTATATGCTATTTGCCGCCGTTTGTCAACAAATGAGCACTACCTCAATCATCAACCTCAGTTCCCATAATATAGAAATTAAACAGCAATCCGGAGTAACTGTAGCTCTCGGCAAACGCTTCAGATAACCGCCGGCTGCAGGTCTGAGAATATAACCCGTTGTTTCAATAGATGTATTGTCAAACACGTCGAATCTATCATCGAAGTTTGTCGGAATCAGTGAGTATGGCGGAATAACATTTTGAACTGCTATATTCCCCGCTTCATCTTTACACGCTACAACCGTAGCAATACCAATGGGAAGTAACGCCGTAGTATCGCTTTGCCACTGCGCTGATTCAGGATGTGCAGGGTCATAGTTGAGAGCATACATAAACACGCTGCTTACATTATCCAGACCTACAAACTCAGCGTTAGCCGAATTTTTTCTAATCCGCGATTGAGAAGGTTGGGGCTTCAGCATCTACATATAAGTTAATGACTTTGCTGTTCTACAGGCAATGATATAATTCTTTTTATAATTTTATTGTGCGTTTTTATGACAATACTTCTAAAAAGTGGTATAATACACTTATAGAGCAATTGTTGTCGCAAGCGAATGAAAAGGAGGACCGCAATAATGGGAAAAGTGAGAGAGTATATCAAGTGCGATACCATAGATAACCTATATAAATATATGGAACGCCCACCGGAAGATGATTCCGAAGAAGCAAAACAAGACTATCTGGCAAGAACCAACGCTCTCAATAACATTCGTAAATACGGAGCTATAAATGTTAAACCGAATGCACAGCGTCGCCCAGCTAATCGCATAACCTTCAAAATTTTAAATATGATAATGAACGTTTGTCATCTGAGACTACAAGATTTATGTAAAATATTAGATATAGAGTTTGAATACCCATTACCGGAAGCTCTAGATGTTATTTCACAATTAGAAGCGCTTAAATCAGCTCAATTGAAAAGCATATTGCTGCTATCTGAAAGAATATGCCCGGATAAGTGGTTCCAACCCGAAATCAAAGAAAAGTGTCCTACTGAAAAAACAATATATTATGCATCTCAGCTATATACCTTTGATGACTTTGCTAAAGACAACTGGCCTCATAGCTTTATAGACGCATGGCGTTTTAAGCCGGCAAAACTGACCCATGGAGCTGCAATCGATTTTCAAGATTTCTTTCATATTTCAAAAATAACGAATGTTTCTTTATATTGGTTGTTTGACATACCAAATAATTGCTGTGGATATTCATTTACTCCGAACGTTGATGCTATCTTCACAAATTATTGCTTTATGTCTGAACATAACCGTCGAATTTTTTCAACTATCTTGTCTGAAATAACGCAGAAAAAGGAAGGGGGTCGCATGTCCTGAGGTCAATACCCGACCGGGCATGTAAACAAGCTATGGCAAACGCATATCCTTATGTTGATTACTCAGAAATAAAGACAAGGCTCGATTCTTTGTCAGGATGCACTGATATTAATGAATTTGACCGCCTTCAGACCGAATGCGAAGAACTACTAAAAACAAATTACAGCGTTGCCTCATCTAGAGCTCTTGATATACTAAAGGCAAAGGGCTACGATACCTACTATGTCGCACAGGCTATCGGGTCGAGC
>JAFUUT010000387.1 GCA_017477685.1 bacterium
TATTAAATTATTAATAGAGGCACGTTCATCATCAACAATCAAAACATCCATATATTTCATCCTTTTCCGGAAATCTAAGGTATTATTACCTTAACTATTGTCCCCTGACCGGGTGTACTTTTAATCCTGATACCGGCATTACACATAAAATCCAATCTTTCACTCAGGTTGGCAAGCCCTATATGCGAATGGTCATCTGTATTATCTCTTATACTGTTCCATACTTCGGGTCCATCATTCCAATCAATTTTTTTCGGAAAGCCTACGCCATCATCCTGTACTTCTATCACATGCATTTTCTTCTCTTTATAGCTCTTTAAAATCAGGGTTCCTCTGCCCGCTTTATTACGACGGATACCATGACTTATAGCATTTTCAACCAATGTCTGTACTGTAAATGACGGAAGATAAAAATCTGTATCTTTAATATCCATAACAACATTTAGTTTATCTCCGAATCTTTCTTTTTCAAGATACAGAAAATGCTCAACTGTCTTAAATTCTTGAGCAGCCGCTATACACTTTTCACTATTTAACAAATCGATACTTCCACGCAAAAAACCCGTAAAATTTTCCAATGCATTTTCAGCCTTCTGGGGTTCATCCAGATATGAGCCAATCACATTAAGACTATTATATATAAAATGCGGTTGTATTTGTGATATCATTGTTTTTATCCGTTGCTGCGTCATAATACCATTTTCATGAATTCGAACATACTGCAAATGAAGCCATATATATAAAATAACACAATCGTTTACAATAACAGGCAGAAGAATAGGAACCTGAAAAAATCTTAATTCCCCTCCAAACGAATCAATATAAACAGCCACAAATATCAGCAATGTACTGCATATAGGCATACTGTTTTCGATTTTTCTTGATTGTTCATACCTAATAACAGATATTCCCAAAAAACGAATGGCAAGTATGGCACTTACTATATGACAAGTATACCCCAGCGGTCCCCTCATATAGTACTTATCTTCTATCCAAAAACAAATATGCGAAAATAAAGCCGTCATATTTATAGCTATATTGACCGCTACCATTATCCATTCTATAATGTACTTATGTCCATCATCAACAATATAACAAAACAAAACTATAATTGCAGGTCTTATAGAATAACCTAATATAGTTATTATAGTTCTCTTAAACGCACTCGTATCAATCTCCGTATAATAAAAGGATAATAACTCATGTACAATCAACAAAATTACAAGTCCGATTATTACCAGCATAATTCTTTTTTGCTTTTTTAGTAAATATGTATCTAAAAGAACTATAAATAATAGCACTATAATCTCAACAGCTACAGGAATAATAATATTAATTTCAGTCATAAGAGCTTCACTCATAGAACCTGCCTCCGTAATGACATTTTACGAATTATGCATAATTCATTTCAATAAATTGTATAAATTCATCTTTTGTAACAGGCTTAGAGAAATAATAGCCTTGAATATAATCTATACCCAGTTCTTCCAACGCCTTAAGCTGATATTCTTCCTCTACTCCTTCGGCAACTATTTTCATATTCATCCTCTTTATCATTTTAGTCACATATTCCATCATAAGCCTTGTTTTATCATTTGTAAAATAGGATAATATCATCGACCTGTCAAACTTAACAATATCAACCGGCATCTCTACTATATAATTCAAATTAGATTCCCCTGTTCCAAAATCATCAAGTGAAAAACCACATCCAAATTCACGCAAAGATTCCAAATTCTTCATTAATACTTTTCGATTCTGCATTTGTCCGGTTTCCGTTATTTCAAGATTGATTGCTGAAGGTTCAATTCCATATGAGCGTATCACATCCGCATATCTTTTAGCAAGTGTGATATCCTCACATTGCATTATTGACAAATTAACTTCGATATAACGTATTCCAAGCTTTTTCATTACGCCTTCCTGAATAAATCCACACACCTTTTCAAATACTCTGTCACCTATTTGTCCAATCATACCCGATGATTCCGCAACAGGTATAAATGCTCTGGGAGCAATAATATTTCCTTCCTGATTGCGCATTCTGACAAGCGCCTCAGCAGAAACGAAGCATTTCTCATATGTAGAATAAATCGGCTGCAGGAAAACTTCGATTCTGTCTTCATCAAGAGCATTGATGATTTCGCGCTGTGTTGCTCGATATTCGTATAACCTCCGAATGGTTTCAGAATCAATAATAGTCACTTCTTCATTACCCTTAACACCAATATTAGCCATCTGCTGGTACATTAAGAATAATTCTTCCGTATCACCTGTAATATTAATATCCGGTATAAGAAAAATAGCCGGAGAGGCAGTTGGTTCTTCTTTCTGACTGTTTATGGGTACCTGAATCTTTTCTATAGCATTTCTTGCTTCCTCCTCTGAAGAAAAAACCAATATAAAGGAATTCCCAATTCCACAGAACACTTTTCCTTTGCTCAGCTTTCCAAGATGATTGGCTATTTCAATTATTTGCTGTTCATTCATAGAAAAATGTTTTGCGTGATATTCTCTTTCTCCAACGATAACACATGCACAGCTTTTCCCAACTTCATACAGTTCTCTTAAATATTCCTTTAACATTTGAAAGCTGTAGGCTCCGGTATTTCTATCAATCCATGCATCCGGATTTTCTATCTTAACACAAAGTATCATAACTCCAAGCGCCATTGTATAGCTGACAACCAGCATTTTTCTGTCAAAAAACTGAACCGCGGAACCTGCCGCTTCAATAAACATCCAGACCTGAGCTGCTATTCTGCGCTCCGAGTTAATAGAGTTTTTAAAGATAAATGTCATACCCAAAAATACAATTATAAAGCCACCACATAATGCAAATGTCATTGATACAGCCAAACCGTAGGTATAAAATTCACCAAATTTCGTATGCATTTTAAAAGGTAAAACAAAAGCTATAATCGTTGCAGCTATTACCACAATAACTGAAGTTATTTTTCTTTTTTTAACATGTTTTTTTAATTTGGATATA
>JAFUUT010000024.1 GCA_017477685.1 bacterium
TATTCGTACCGTTCATTACCGCTTCGTATGGCTGAACTTGGTACTGTATACCGTAAAGAAAAATCAGGTGCATTGTCCGGTTTGACAAGGGTTCAAGGCTTTACTCAAGACGATGCTCATATCTTCTGTACACCGGAACAATTAGTTGATGAAATCAATGCTATTATTGACTTTGTAGCAGATACAATGGCAATATTCAATATGGAATTTGAAGTTGAATTATCAACTCGCCCTGAAAGTTTTGTAGGAGAAATTGAGAACTGGAACAAAGCTGAAGCAGGTTTAAAAGAAGCAATGGAAAGACGCGGAATGAAATATGACATCAACGAAGGTGATGGTGCATTCTACGGTCCGAAAATTGACTTCAAGGTTAAAGATGCTATAGGCAGAACTTGGCAGTGTGCTACAATTCAGTTAGATTTTAACTTGCCGGCAAGATTTGATATTAAATATCAAGACAAAGACGGTCAATTAAAAACTCCGTTGATGCTGCACAGGGTAATTTTCGGTTCAATGGAAAGATTCCACGGTATTTTAATCGAACACTATGCAGGAGCATTCCCAACTTGGCTTGCTCCGACTCAAGTTAATGTTGTTCCGATTTCTAATGATAAACACACCGATTATGCTGAAAGTATTTACAAAAAACTCCGTGCCGCAGGAATCAGAGCATCTCTTGATGACCGTTCAGAGTCAATGAATTACAAAATAAGAGAGTCACTGCAGGATAAGAAAATCCCTTATGTTTGCGTAGTCGGCGACAGAGAGGCTCAAGAGGGTACTGTTGCAGTTCGTGCAAGAGGTATAGGACAAATAGGAACATTCAATGTGGATGAATTCATTGCCAAAATTGTTGATGAAATCAAAACAAGAGCAAATGAGTCATTCGCAAAAAAAGACGAATAATCACCAATTTGGCGGATAAAAATAAAACCCTTTCTGATAAAATATTAAAAAAGAAAGGGTTTTATTTTATGAATATTTTATACATAGATGCTTCCGTTAGAGAAGACTCCAGAACTCAAAGATTATCACAATATTTTTTAGACGGTTTTAATTTTGAAAAAGTCAATATACAAACACTAAAACTTTCCAAAGAGTGCATCCCTCCTCTAACGAAGGAAAGTCTTGAGCATAGAACATATTTAACGGAGCAAGGAAATTTTGAAGAACCGATATTCCATTATGCAAAGGATTATGCAAATGCGGATATGATAGTAATTTGCGCACCTTATTGGGATTTATCTTTCCCTGCAACCCTAAAAACATACATTGAAGCAATTAATGTTAACGGTATCGTATTCAAATATGACGACAGAGGTGATGTAATAGGCTTATGTAATGCAAAAAGGCTGGTTTATATCACCACCGCAGGTGGAAAAATAATTTCCGATGATTATGGCTTTGGCTACATTGAAGCAATTGCCAAGAAATTTCATGGCATAAAAGATGTTGAATACATCAAAGCCGAAGAACTCGATATTATCGGAGCAGACATAGACAAAATACTTGAAAAAGCTGAAAATAAAATAGATAAACTTATAGAAAAAATCAATAAAGACGAGTAAAATCGTCTTTATTTTCTCAAATTCCATGTTTCTTTTTGGAACAACACCAAGAACGGAATAATTTCCAAACGCCCGATTAGCATATTCAAGATGAAAATTGTTTTTGTAAATATCGATAAGGACGAATAATTTCCTAAAGGCCCAATCACTGCGCCAAATGCAGGCCCGATACCACCCAAAGAAGCAATTGCGGCAGTAGTTCCGATTACAAGATTTTTTTCAACAATTGTAATTAAAAAGGCACTTACCCCGAAAATTAAGAAATAACATAACATAAAGAATATCGTCTGCTTAATTACAGGATTAGAAACTACCACATTATCAATTTTTATACTCATAACAGCGTTCGGATGAAGTATTTTATACATTTCATTTTTAATATATTTGTATATCAAAAGCCATCTTGTCATTTTGACACCACCACCGGCAGACCCTGAGCAGGAAGATAAAAACATTGAAAAGAATAAAATCAGTTTGCAATCTAAACTCCACAAATGGTAATTCTCACTTGAACTGCCTGTTGTAGTCGCCAGCGATAGAACCTGATAGAACGACGCTGTGAAAGCTTCCACACATGAATAATTATGCTCAAGGTACAAAAACAATGCCAAAATAGTAGAAACAACAATAATAATCTTTGTATAAAATCTGAATTCCTCACTTTTCCAGAACAATCTCGGATCACGTTTAGTCAAAACTCTTGATTGCATAACAAAACTTGTACCCGCAATAAACATAAAGAAAAATATAATATAAACAATGGTATTTGAATGATAACCGCCAATGCTTTCAGGATTAGGTGAAAAACCGCCGGCACTAAGTGTTGACATAGCATTACATATACAATCAAATAACGGCATGCCGGCTGCCCATAGACAAACAACACACAAAAATGTCAAAGTTGTATATACAATCCAAATAGCGGATGCTGTATTTTTTATTCTCGGGGTAAATTTTTCTTCCGTAGGCCCCGGAGCCTCGGCATAAAACATTTGACGGCCTGCGACAGCAAATTGCGGTAGTATTGCTACGAATAATACTATAATACCCATACCTCCAAGCCATTGCATAAATGAACGCCAAAATAATAATGATTTCGGAATATCAAAAGAGGTTAAAATACTGGCACCCGTTGTTGTAATACCGGATACAGCCTCAAACATAGAATCAATAAAACTAAACCCGTTAAACAAAAAAGGTATTGCAGCTATCAAAGAAAACATAATCCAAGTTAAAGATGCAACCGTCAATGCCTCTGTTCGTTTTATATCGTTTAATTCGTCATTATCAGAAGCATTTTTATCGGTTTTACGCAAAAAATCCCCGAACGCCAATGCAAAAATGCCGGCTACAAAAAATGACAATACACAGCCCCATTCCTGATAAAATAAAGCAAACAAAATAGGAACAAATGCAAAATATCCTACATCTGTTAAAATTAAACCCAAAGCATTTGCTATATAATTCAATCTCATAATACTACGCTACCTTGAAATATTCCTTTACTTTTTGAGCATTTTCAGCCATAGTAAATATTATTAAAACATCTTTTGACTTAATAACCGTATCCCCTTTTGGAATAATGACATGGTTTCTTCTTTGTACAACCCCGACAATCGCAGGAGCCGGAAATTTTAAATCCATAATCTTTTTACCGCTGAAATCTTCTTTGACACTTATTTCCAAAACTTCAGCCTGACCTTGTTCTACAGTTGCAAGAATATCGACATCCGTTTCATCCAAATCATTTCGGACTTCATTTATCGCAGAAGTTTTTGGAGATACCGCAATATCAATACCTACTTTTTCAAACAACGGGATATTTACAACTTTTGAAACTCTTGAAATAACTCTTTTTGCGCCCAGTTGCTTTGCAAGTAATGAACACAAAAGATTTCTTTCATCGTTATTTGTAACAGAGATGACAACATCAGTTTCACCAATATATTCTTCGTCAAGAAGTTTCAAATTCGTCGCATCACCATTGATAATCATTGTAGTATTTAATTCCTGAGCCAGATATTCACATCTGTCATAGTCTTTTTCAATAATTTTTGCCTTAATTTTTATTTCTTCAAGAGTTTTTGCAAGCATATAGCCAATCTTGCCGCCACCTATAATTGCAACAGATTTAACCTGTTCTTTGTCATGGAAAAAAGTACCTGCAAGAATGTCTAAAGACCTTGAAGTTCCCATAAATATTAATTTATCATCTGCATTGATTTCAGTTAGTCCGTTTGGCAGGAACAATAAATCTCCGCGTTTGATACCGACAATAATTGTATCTTTAGTAAACGCACAATCTTTTACCATTTTGCCCACAATCTTAGATGTCGGTTTTACTTTGTATTCAAGAAGTCTTGCCCTGCCGTTTGCAAAATTTTCAACATCAAGAGCATGTGCAACGGTAACTATCCTGAATAATTCCTGAGTTAACAATCCCTCCGGCCAAATGATATTATCAATAAAGAAATCACCTAAATAATCATCCGTTTTATCAAAAGCCATTGCATTTTGATATTCTTCTTTCGACACAAAACAAATTGTTTTTATCCCGCTTACTTTTTTGGCTGAAAGACAAGCTACAATATTAGCTTCATCTAAAGCAGTACACGCAATAAATACATCACTATTGAGAATATCTGCGCTTTTTAGGACTTTAATATCAGTAGCATTACCTTGAATAAAGCTTATATCAAGACGATCAAATTCCTCTGTTCTGTTTTCTTCTTTATCAATTACAGTAATATCATGATCTTCGAAAAATTCCGTAGCGAGAAGACATCCGACTTCTGTTGCTCCATATATTATTATTTTCATAATTTATTGTCCTAACATTCCTAAAACTCTAAAAATCAGTACAAGTATAACTATAACAAGCCAGTTTAAAGGCCATAACACAAACATTGCAAAAATTGGAGAAAAATCAAACATTCCAATCGGAGGAATAATCCTTTTGAATAAGTTCAGGTAAGGGTCAACTGCACTTTTCAAGCCCATGAATATAGGATTTTCCCAATTGATATTCGGGAGCCAAGTTAATAAACATCTTATAATTATTAAAAGTGAATATGCATAAAAGCACGTATTAACAGCTTGAAGAATTTTACTCGCTATCATCTTTTTTATTCTCCTTTTCTTCTAATGAGGATTGAATATTACTCTCCACATTTTCTTCCTGTACTTTTTTTATAAATTCTTCAGGACTCATTACAATAATTTGCGGTTCATCTTTCGCATAATATTTATAATATATTTTATGCAGCCCTGACGATATCAAAGCAAGAGAAATCATTATAAGCACAGGGGAAATTATAAAACCAAAAATTGTCGGAATAATGTAAAATCCGGCAGCCTTGAATATAAAATTAAACAAAGGATAATCAGGATTTATATTAGGCACCAAAGACAAAAAACATGCCATAACTATAAAATACAAATAATAATTTACCAATCTATCTAAAAATATAATAAATCTTGCCATAATTTTTAACTTTGAGATTCTTCAGTTACTCCGCCATTCTGAGCACAGTGAAGAATCTCATAAAACTCACCTCAGAATGACATTTTTTTAAAAATCAATTTTTGTTGAATTTTTACATTCACAATTATTTGGTTCTGCCGGAATTTTTTCAATCATTGTAAATAGTAATGATTTCAATTTTTCAACATTACTGTTAAATACCTCTAAAACAGCCTCGTGAGAGACAGGAGGAACATCCCCTACAAGCCCTGCATCATAATCTGTAATTAGAGAAATATTTAACGGACACATATCAAGTTCTTTAACCAAATATGCTTCAGGAAATGCTGTCATATTAATAACCTGCCAACCCTGTTTTGTAAAGAATGCTGATTCTGCCTTAGTTGAAAATCTGGGGCCGTTAATAACAACAACAGTTCCGCCGTCATGTACAGTAATACCTAAATCTTTAGCGGTTTCAACCGCCAATTTTCTAAGTTCAGGACAATATGTATCAGCAGGAGACGGATGCTGTACAACAGGGCCTTCAAAGAAAGTTGATTTTCTGCCATCTGTCCAATCTACAAATTGATCGCATATTACAAAATCACCTGGTTTCACTTCTTTTTGCAAACTTCCGGCAGCGCATGGAGATATTACCCTTTTACAGCCTAAATGTTTCATTGCCCATACATTTGCTCTAAAATTTACCAAATGGGGAGGAATAGAATGATTTCTTCCATGTCTTGGCATAAATGCAACTTTATGAGGACCAATTTTACCGATAAATACGCTGTCGCTCGTTTCGCCATATGGAGTAACCACTCTTATCTCTTCAATATCACTTAAAAAACTGTAAAAACCCGAACCGCCAAATACACCTATTGTAGCCTTATCTAAAATTTCCATAAATTCTCCTTATTATAAATCCTCTAATCAATAAATGTATTTTACTATACAAATATGTAATATTCAAACTTTAAATAAAGTTTCATAATAAATATTATCGGAAGTTTTATATTTCTCCACTTATAGTTCACTTTTCTTTTTGATTGTGAAGCAAAAAGAAA
>JAFUUT010000025.1 GCA_017477685.1 bacterium
ATACCAACCAAAACAGACTAAAAAATATAGAATCCGGAATTGTTCGCAAAAAACAAAATGCCCGTCAGTCACAATATAATGAACCGCAATACAACGAGCCTCAATACAACAGCTCCCAAAATCAGGAAAATCACGGATTTACAAATATTGATATAAGCTGGAATACTTGGAAAAGTAACTTTATTAATAGAATCTTAGATGACAGTATGAACATAAAATCCCTAAATGATTACAATTTAGGTACCTGGTTTTACTATTCATTTGATGTAACCAATACCGGAGAAATCCAAAATGTAAGAGTTTCATCATTTACATTAAGAAAAGAAGATAAAGAAGCAGTATCAAGAATGATTCAAGGGTATGCGCATCAAGATATTACAATTTTCCCGAGAAATTCCAGACGCAAAAAAGCAAAAGTTGATGCAATCATGCTTCTTGGCGATACTGAATCAAAATCAAGCCCAAGCGATTTCAACGATACAGAAAGAGTTAGAATACATTATTAACAAATCTTTTTCAGCGTTTCAGAAAGCGCATTTAGGGTATAGTTGATTTCATATTCCCCGATATCACCAATAGTGCCAATTCTAAAGATTTTATCTTTCAAGTTACCCTGACCGTTAGCAATAATAATATTATGCTCATTTTTCATAATTTCTATAATCTCATTTGAGATAATTCCTTTTGGAGAATATACTGCAGCAACGGCACTGCTTGAAATCTCATCGTTATTTGCTAACAACTCCAAACCCATATTTCTTAATCCTGCTCGCAAAATTTCGGCATATTTTGCACGTTTGGAAATAATATTCTCTAGACCCTCATTTTTATACTCTGCAAGAAGTACATTCAACGCACAAATCAGATTAACAGCCGGAGTATAAGGAACAGTATTATACTCCATTGCATAATCATATCGCTTCCAATCAAAGTATTCATTATGATATACACATTTGTTATACAAATCCCACGCACGCATACTTACAGACAAAAAAGACAATCCCGGCGGCAGCATAAATCCTTTTTGTGATGCGGAAATTAAAATATCTATATCCCACTCGTCTTTTTTACATTCCATAACTCCGACAGATGAAATCCCGTCAACAACAGAAATTGCACCATACTCTTTTACAATCTTGCATAATGCTTTTATATTATTAACAACCCCCGTTGAAGTTTCGCTATGAGCCATAGTAACTATCTTAATATCACTGTTATTGGATAAAAACTCTCGCAAAACTTTAGGCTCAACCGCACAACCGTATGGAACTTCAATTAAAAATACCTGCGCACCCTTTGCCCTTGCAATATCAGCCCAGCGCATTGAAAAAATTCCGTTGACCAAACACAATACCTTATCACCGGAATTTATAATATTATCTATCGCGGCGCACATTGCACCCGTGCCGCTGGAAGTCAATATATAAACATCATCCTTTGTTTGAAACACATATTTCAAATTCTCATATGTACGCTCCAGAGTTTTTGAGAATTCCAAACTTCTATGAGGAACAACCGATTTTGAAACAATTTCCATAATATCATCCCTCACATTCACAGGTCCGGGAATCATTAATAAAGGATTATGACGTAAATTTTTCATAAAACAATTAAAACAACTATATAATTTTTTTTCAAGAGTGCTGAAATGCTTAAAATATGTAAATTTTCTTGCCTTTTTAATTTTTATTCATTACAATTTAAATATAGAGAAAGCATAATTATGAAGAACGAAACAAAAATTCTGGACAAAAAGATAAAAAAAGAAATAAGAACGGGTAATGTTAAAAACGCAATAGAATTGTGCCAAATAGGATTGCAGAAAGACCCGACAAATGCACAATTGCATATGAGACTGGGAGATTTATATGTAACTTGG
>JAFUUT010000388.1 GCA_017477685.1 bacterium
CGCTTCGGCATTTTAATATGACATTTTTATTGGATTTTCTATCTTTTAGAATATAGACCTGCTTGGTATCAGTATAATGAATACAGGATACAATTTCATAATTATCCGAAATCCTGTCCGGAAGCTTGTCTTCCTTATATAAATTTTGAAATACTTTATTTACCTTTTTTTCTTTTTTCTTCTTATGTCTGTTCTTCATAATAATAATCTTTCCCCGATTTGTTCGAGAAATTCATTGGTCTCTTCAAGTGTAAGCTTCTGGGATATACAGCACAATATAGCTGCATCACGCTTAACCTTAGGATAGAGGAGTCCTGTCTGCGCAAGTATAAGAAGATGCTGCATCTCATCTACATCACATGACATAGATATACCTATCCTGAGTAAGACATCTCTTGAAGGCATACGTTCACCATTGAAAATCTGATACACATAACTTTTACTTAATAACGATACCCTCACAACCTCTGCCAATGCCATATTATGCTTTGACAACAGATTATGCAAATATTCTTTCAAAGTTATTTTATCCGAAAAATCATCATTCATCAACATATTACTGAATTTCTGTGGTGAATTTTTTACAAGCTCAAGTAGCTTATCCGTATCCAAAAATTTTGAATTATCTGTCATATTTTACACTCCGTTTTTTCTTACAAAACTAATTTTATATTTTTTTTCATTTTTTACAACAAAAATAATTAAAAAAAGAATATCATATTTTCTTTAAAAATCGGTACGCAGACAGCGGACTTGAAGTAATTTTACTTTGCCCTAAACATTATATTACCCCGGGGGTTAGCATAAAGATTTTATTGACAATCAATCCTTTACGTCATAATATAACTTCAAGGATTATATTATATATTTCATATATCTTTAATCCGAAAGGGGAGAACAGCTTTGAAAAACAATCAAACTTCCGGAAGAGAAGTTCTAAATGCAATAGGCATTAAAAATATAATTGCTTCTATATTTATATTTTTTATTGCCTTAATCATAATATCCATTAATTTTGGTATCCTTTATAAAACCAAAAAAAATAATATCATAGATGATAACAAACATAAAGCTATTGAATCAGCACAGAAAATTGACAGCTATATGCTTACCAGTCTTGACACCATTAAACTATCTTCTTATAAGGTAGATAAATTAATCTCTGCAGGAAAAAGCAAAGATGAGATTCTTTCATATCTTGAAGACCAAACAGATACTATTGTCAATGTTATAGATGAAAACTATACAGGTCTTTACGGATATATAGAAGGTGAATATTTGGATGGTTCGGGCTGGGTTCCGGATGCAGATTACATTGCGACTGAGCGTCCGTGGTACATCCAATCCGTAGAAGCACAGGGGGAAATTGTTCTGGTTGACCCTTATCTGGATTCTCAGACCAATACTATTATGATGACTATAGGCAAGCTTTTGTCAGACGGTCAAAGTGTACTTTCTCTTGATTTGAGTCTCGACAGTCTGCAGGTTATCACAACGGAAATGGTTGAAAACAATCAGGATTTCGCCATGGTTCTTGATTCAACCGGAGGAGTTGTGTCACATAGTAATAAAAATGAGCTTGGTAAGAATTATCTGGAGAGCACCAATTCTTTGGAAAGCACTATAGCAAAGGAAATATTTAACTCACAAAAGACACAGTTTGAACTAAATTATAACAATACCGAATATATTATTTTTACACAAAAAATAAGAAATGATTGGTATTGTATATCCGTTGTAAACGGAACGTATGCATTTAAATCACTTACGGGAATACTTTTTGTATCTCTTATTGCAATATTGGTTTTTGCATTTACAATTATTTTCATATTATACAATATCAGCTCAAAGCATGTCGTAGCAAACAAATTAAACCAGCAGCTTGAATCAATGTCACATATATATGCATCTATGTATGATATTAATCTTGTAAACAATACATTTTCAGAGATAAGTAATTCTTCGAAAGATATATCTTCCATGGTTGGAGATTCAAGTGAGAACGCGAAGGAAAAGCTCTACAGTATTATGGAAATATTATCTTCCGAGCGTTCAAGGAAGGAGCTTTTAGAGTTTATCAACTTGGATACTATAGAGGAAAGACTCGCAAATAGCAACACAGTTACTCTGGAATATTTAAACAATAATAATCTTTGGTGTCGCGGAAGATTTGTTGTCGCTGAAAGAGATGCCTCCGATAAGCTCATTCGGGTTCTCTGGATGGTAGAGTTTATAGATGAAGAAAAGCGCCGTCAGGAAAGGCTGCAATACCTTTCGGATACAGACAGAATGACAGGAATAAATAATCGCGGTTCCGGAGAAAAGAAAATTAAGGATTTAATTTCCGCCGGGCAGGGCGGTATGTTTGTTTTACTTGATGTAGATAAATTTAAATCCATAAACGATACCTTTGGACACAGTGTCGGGGATAAGGTATTAATTACCTTGGCAAGCTGCCTTCAAAAAGC
>JAFUUT010000026.1 GCA_017477685.1 bacterium
GCGATTATCGGGAACAGTTTCCGATGAAGGGAATAACAGATATTGGGCTAATGTAGGATGGATATTTGTTTTTCCATTGCTTTTTATCAAAGGTGATGATGGAAAAATTCGTCAGGAAACAACGCATATGCTTCACACTGTTGAAGATATAGAGCTGTAAATAAAAACGCCTTGTGAGGAAGCAAGGCGTTTTTTTATTAATGTATCATTATATTTTTGCAAGTTCTCCGTTTAAAGCTTGAATTGTTGCTTCTAAAGAGTCTTTGTCAAATACATTATAAACTGTTGATTCCGGTGCAATTTTTTTGCATAAACCTGCTAAAACCTTACCGGGTCCTATTTCTACAAACGTATCAACACCGTTGTGAACCATATTTTCAATTGTTTGTGTCCAATGAACGGAGGTGCAAATTTGCCTTGGCATTTTATTTCTAAAATCTTCGCTTGAAATGGTTGCGGCTCCGTCTACATTTGTAACGACAGGTATCGAAGCACTTGATAAATCCAAATTTGAAACGAAATTAGAAAATTCTTTGCTTGCACCTTCTAAAAATTTAGAGTGGAATGCGCCTGAAACCGCAAGAGGAACAACCCTTCTTGCGCCTGCTTCAAGCAGTATTTCTCCCGCTCTGGTTACGGCCTTATCTTCTCCTGTCAGCACAATTTGTACAGGGGAATTATAATTTGCGATATCAACATAACCAATAGAGGATGCTTCTTCGATAGCCTTTTCAACAGAACCTGCAGGAGCATTCAAGATTGCTGCCATAGTTCCGCCTTTTACTTCACTCATCAGCTCGGCTCTTTTTTGTATGGCCTTTAATGTTGTATCTAAATCCATAACCTCAGAGGCATACATTGCGCAATATTCTCCCAAACTGTGACCTGCGGTGTATGTCGGTTTGATTTTAATTCTTGATCTTAGTGTATCTAAAGCGGCGATAGACATTGTTACGATTGCAGGTTGAGTGTTTATTGTTTGCTTCAAGTCGTCTTCCGGACCGTTAAAACATATTTCTGTTATTTTTTTTCCTAAAACTTCGTTCGCTCTGTCAAATACGTTTTTTGCTTCTTGGTAATTGTCATACAAATCTTTTCCCATACCAACCATTTGAGCTCCCTGACCGGGGAAAATGAATGCAATCTTTTTTGTCATACTTTAATATCCCTCTTAATACATTTTTTCTATTTGAAATTATATAATAAACAACAAAAAAGTAAATTATTTATATATGATTATTCATAAAATAGTTTATCGGCATTGAGGTTTAGGGTTCCCGAACGGTGTCATTTGAGGATTTAGTTTATAATAATTCGGAAGATGTTTTTCTTTTTTCAGGTCATGGTTTTCGAGATGTTTAATTTGTCTGTATTTTGCACGTTGTAGTCTGTTAAGTATTGTTTTAAGTTCTTTATCTTCATTCTGTGAAATTATGTGAATTTCTTTTTCAATTTTCTTTGTAATATTTCTATTTGGGTTTTGTTTATTATTTTCTGTAATTATTTCTTTGATTTTTTGAGAATATTGCGGGGTATATTTTTTAGTTATTTGTTCGTATTGCGCTCTTTGTTCTTCTGTAAGATTTAGTGAGTTGTATATAACGGATTTATCATTAATTACGGCATGTATGTATTCATAATATTTTTCATTAGTAATTCCTGCACAGGGGTTGTGCAAGAAAAGCAGGATTAATATTATTATTGTGTTTAATTTTCTTTTCATATTTTAACGCTTATTAAAATATTTTCTCTCTCAAATAAAAAAAATAAAATACAACACCAGGATATTTGTAGTAAAATCATCCTATGGAAGAAATAAATTTACGAAACTTTGCATACCTTGGAGATGCGGTTTGGGAACTGTATATCCGTAATAAAACAATTTATAAAACTAATAATTCGCAAAAATTGCATCAGATGACAACCGCACTTGTAAAAACTCAGTGTCAATGTGAGTTGCTGCACTATTTGGAAGAATTTTTAACAGAAGAAGAACAAGAAATAGTCCGCAGGGCGCGGAATTTGAGTATACCTGTCGGAAGGCGTAAAATGCAGTCTGAATATAGGCAAGCTACTGCATTTGAGACTCTTATCGGCTGGTGGTACACATATGATAAGTCAAGATATGAAAAGATATTATCATTGTTAGAAAATAAGATTAGTGTTTAATGTAACAATATTTACAAATTTGAAAAAATATTATAATATTATTTCGGTCGTGTAGAGTATAAGAGAGTTTAATAGGAGGATTAAAATGGAATGTTTTAAAAAGTATCTTGTTGAATTTATCGGGGCATTTTTCTTGGTATTTACAATAGGAGCGACTGCTGCATTTGGCGGCCCTGGTGTTATTGCACCGTTAGCAATAGGTTTTGCGTTGATGGTTATGGTTTATGCCGGAGGATATATTTCAGGCGGGCACTATAACCCTGCAGTATCTTTAGCTGCAGTTGTCAGAGGTGCATTACCTGCAAAAGAATGGCTTCCATATGCGGTATTTCAAATTTTAGGCGGTGTTGCAGCTGCTTTTGTGGTTAACCTTTTGGGCGCTGCTCCTGCTTGTCCTGCCGTACCATATGATATTTGCGGGGTAATTGTAGGTGAAGTATTATTCACATTTGCATTATGCTATGTGGTATTGTTGACTGCTACATCTTCAAAAACTGCAGGTAATTCATATTACGGTTTAGCAATAGGTTCAACTGTTATGGTTGGAGCTTTTGCGGTTGGCGGAATTTGTATGGGTGCATTCAACCCTGCAGTTGCTATTTCTGCTTTAGTTTTGGGTTCTTGCTGCTGCTGGAAGTTTGTATGTCTTACAGTTATTATGAATCTTGTAGCCGGAGCTTTAGCCGGAGTAGTTTACAAATTCTTAAATGAAGACTAATTTGGAAAGCTAACTTTAAAAGGCGCTTTGCAACTACGCAGAGTGCCTTTTTATTTTAATACAATACATAAATGATTGATTTTCCGGAAAAAAAGATTAAAATGTCTATATGAGAAGATTTTTATTTACGTTAATAGTATTTTCAATATTTGTTTCATTGCCTTGTTCTGCGGCATTTTGGAACAGATCACAGCCGACATCCGGTAATACTTCTCAAAATCAGCAATCTCAATATTCTCAAAATCAGCCGCAGGGACAGAATCAACAGAGCCAGTCTCAGACTTCTTATCCTCAGGATGTAAACGGTTCTCCGATTTCTGCGGAAGAATTAGATGCTGCAGTAGATGTTGAAAAAATGTATAGAGATATGCCTGTTCCGGATTTTAAATATATTCACAATATAGACCCTGATGAATATCAGGATACGAGGTATTCAACTTGGTCTCCGTATCCTTTGTTTAGGCTTACGGCACCTTTGTATTTTAAATCTGTTGCTATTCAGCCGGGGTATTACTTGTTAACCCCCCGCGAGCATGAGGGCAAGTGGTATATTCTGTTCAAAGAAGCAGGAAAAGTTAAGTATATAGTGCCTTGTTACAAAAGAGAGGTTGTGCCAATGAATTTTTATCAAAATAATCTTCCTCAGATAAAGATGACAACCCCTCAAAAAATTCGAGAAATGGCTTTGCAGTTTGTCGGCAAGCATTTTGACAGCTCAAAGAGAAAACCTATACCTGATACTTTTTTAGAAGCTTCTGATATGGATAATAATTTTATATCTTTGATTGTATATTGGGGAAATTACAGGTATTACTTTGTATTGCGTTCTATACAATTGTAATATTTCCTTTTTTATCTTTTCGTTGTAAAATAGGGAAAATAGGAGAGAAAAATGAAAAAATTACTTAGTCTTTTGGGTATTTTGGTTATATTTTTTAGTTTTAATTTAAATTCTGTGGCATTGGCGGATATTTATTATTCAGTTAACGGATATCAATCTCCGGAGCAAGATGCTCAAATGCTTGAACAGGAATCTAATAAATTAAGAGAAGAACAGCAAGCGGCTAAACAACAAAAAAGAGCTGTTAAGCGGCAAAAAAAAAATCAAGCCAAAGCTGAGCAAAAGCGTGCCAAAGCCGATAAGAAAGCAGCTAAACGCGCAGAGAAGAGCGTACAAGCGGATGCAAATAAAAAGAACCATGCGGCGGATAATGAAGGGATATTAACAAAGGCTGAAAAAAAGAAAGCCGAAAAAGAAGCTAAAAGAATAGCAAAAGCTGAAAAAAAAGCAAAAAATACTGATAAGGATAATGTAAAAGCTACTCAAACAAGAGAAAGCAGCAGGTTTCCGGAGGCAAAAGCAAAATCTCCAATGTCTTCAAACCCGAATTACGGAACGGATACCCCTATTGGCAGAGAGCTAAGAATTTTGGACAGATCCGCATCAATGAAAAAGCGTTCAGCTCTTGCTGTTAAGTTGAATCCGAATTTGGATATAAGAGAAGTTAGGGCAAGTCATATTCTTGTAAAAAAACGTCAAGATGCAGTGATGATAAAAAAAGAGATAGAAAGCGGTGCTATATCCTTTGAAGAAGCTGCAAAGAAGTATTCTATGTGTCCGTCTGCAGTTCGCGGAGGTGATTTAGGATTTTTTAAAAGAGATAAAATGGAACCGCAATTTTCTGAAAGGGCTTTTGATACAAAAATCGGGACAATTTCAGATCCTGTCGGCACAAAATTCGGCTGGCATTTGATTAAAACTACCGACAAGCGTTAAGGGTAAATGCACTTTGGATGGCGTAATCATATTATGTAGTTTTGTAAATTTTTAGTAAAATAATAGCAATTTATTTCCTTTAGTATACTTACATTACTTGTGTGTGAAGTGTGAAAGGAAAGATTATGATTGTAAATTCGTTCAATCCAAATTATTATTCAAATTATCAGTCCAATCTAAACAAATCTAAAAGTGTTGCATTCGCAGGCAATACTGATGACAATGTTGAGATGATTAATAGGGGTGAAATGCCTGATATTGACAGTCTGTTA
>JAFUUT010000389.1 GCA_017477685.1 bacterium
CAAATGAAACAAATCATAAAATCAAAACAATATCTAAAAACATTACAGGTATAAGTGACGAACAAAAAGCATTTTTAAACGAAATCAGAAATCAAGTCACAACTCTGTTGAATAAACTTGCTGGACTAAACGATTTAGGGTTTATTTCTTTAAACAACTCAGATGAAAATGTCTTAAACGCAATTAAAAGCTATAAGATTGATATTTCATATCTCCCGCATTTGGAAGCACAAATCATTAAAGAAAAAGTAGCAAAGATTAACGATTCTATTGATACGGTGTTATCAAAGGTGGGAGAATTGCAAGGCGAAATCAATCAACAGCGAAATACTATAAAAAATACAATAGAAAAGTACAATGCTGAAATAAATGGATTTTTAAATTCTGCAGGTTACAACTATAATGTTGATATTGAAGAAAACAACGGCGAGTTTAAAATGAGGCTGTTCCACAACGACTATGAAGGTGTTATTCCAGGAACAGAGAGACATTTAAGTTATGGCGAAAGGAATGCATTTGCATTAGCGCTGTTTATGTATAGTGCTTTAAATAACGATCCAGATTTAATCATCTTAGATGACCCTATTTCTTCATTTGACGGTAACAAAAAGTTCGCTATAATAAATATGTTATTTATGGGAAGTAATAGTTTTAAAGATAAAACAGTACTTTTATTAACCCATGAATTCAATATTGTTATAGATACTATTTATAATTTTAAACACAAGATTCTTCCAACCCCTATTGCTTATTTTCTGTCAACAGAAAACGGTACTCTTTCTGAAAAAGAAATAAAGAAAGAAGATATCAAATCATTTGTAGGAATTGCAAGGGACAAGCTTAACAGTTCAATTGATATTATCAACAAACTAATCTATCTTAGGAGATGGTTAGAGTTAGAAGAAGCAAAAAACGAACAATGGAATCTTCTTTCATCGTTATTTCATAAAAGGGCCAATCCAACAAAGCGAGTTGATGAAGATGAAATTGAAATGACCAATATTGAAATTGCCGCAGTTGAAGATGAAATAAACAAAAAACATAATTTGTCGTTTGATTATTCAGAACAGTATAACAGGGTAATTGATTTTAACGCTATGAAATCATTATATAATTCTTGTGAATGTAATTATGAAAAACTTCAAATATTTAGAATAATATTTGAAGATTTAAAATTTGACGATATAGTCAAAAAGTTTATTAATGAAACATATCACATTGAGAATGACTATATTTTCCAACTTGATCCTAATGAATACAATACTATTCCGCAATATATTATTGAAATATGCGATGATCAGGTTAATAGTTACAAGCCAATGATAGCAAAAATAGAATTGGATTCATAAGCAAAATGCAGCAGGAATCTCTGCTGCATTTTTTACTTAACATTTATAAATGATTTCTTGACTTACAATTTCCCTTGCTTGATTTGCGATGTTATTCATAGCTTGCACCCATGCCATCATGTCGTCTGCTTTGAGCTGTTTGGTAATGCCTTGCTGCTCTTTGAGTTGCTTCACAAGGCGGTCATACATTTCGGTTGCACGGTTATCAACATCATGCAAGTATGAGTTCAGTTTACAACTCGTTTTCAGTGAGGTATAGAACACCTTGTGATGCCTCATTATGTAATCAAGGTGCCTTTGCCCCCAATGACCGATTTCATAATTTGTTTCGGTTGAAAAAAGGTTTGGCAAATACACTCCATTTACTAGCGTATAATCAAGTCCGTTCTTCTCATCGGTAATATACTTTTTCATATTACAATCCTCCGTATGCTTAATTGATTATGTTTTCTATTCCTACAATCAAACATCGGCTGATTATAAGATTCGGAGCACCCTATTTACATAGGGTGCTCCTTGTTCTGCTCTTTTACGTGATATGCATTTTTCGATACAAAAGCCATCAGTATCTTATGCACTGTTTTTTCCTAATAAAAGGTTTTCTTTTCTAATACTATTTAGCTATTTTATTTTGTTTTAACAGTTTTTGCTTTGCTCCAGGTGGAGTATGACTTGAAGCCATCCTTGCATTGGAAATACGTTCTCACACGAACATAGTACTTTTTCTTTGCTTTGAGTTTTTTAACCGTTTTTGAGGTATTCTTGTAACCCTTAACGGTTACGGTTTTTGTATTGCCCTTAAAGTCTTTTCTCGTTGAGAACTGGATTTGATAACCTGTAATGCGTTTTACGGACATCTTTTTTGCCTGCTTTTTCCAAGTTACTTTAACAGCCTTCTTCTGACCTTTGACCTTGTTCAACTTCGTGCCAAGAGGTCTGATTACAAATATCGGACCTTTGTTGATACCTTGTCTCTCACT
>JAFUUT010000390.1 GCA_017477685.1 bacterium
AACGCCATCGGAAACGTTGCCAGCGTCCAATAAAACCAGTATGGATAGTATGAAAAAATTCCCCAGCCAAGCGGAGAAAACGGCACCTGAATTAAGTAAATCAGCGGTTGGCTGATTAAAAAGAATACGGAGGTTTTAAGTGCTGATTCCAATGGCTTTTTGCAGTTTGACATAATGATAACCGCAAAGAAAATCCACGCTTCGAAAGTGACTCCGATTTCCGCAAAGGAGGTATCCTTAAATATCGGAACAATTAATATTACCGCAGTCAATACAGCCGTAGCGACTGCAAATAAAACAACTGAAAGCCAGCTCATATTCAATCCGCCATATACTTTGTCGGTTAAGCGCTTTAATTTGCTTGTCTTGTTTTCTTCCATTGTTTATTTCTCCTTTATAATACAAATGTCCATCGGGTATTATATCACGCTAAATATATTATGTAAAGGAAAAGAATACAGTATGGATATAAAGAGTAACGACCCCGATGCTTAGCATCGGGGCCGTTTATTTGTGATTAATCGAGTTCAATATATTTTGTTGTGTTCGGTATCTCCTTAGGCTGCGTTTTCGGTATAGTCAACTTAAGAATACCGTGCTTGAATTCACCCTTTATGTCCTTATCGGTGATATCCTCGCCGACATAAAAACTTCTTGCGCAGGAACCGTAAACTCTCTCCCTGCGGATGTATTTGCCGTTTTTCTTTTCTTCCTCATCGTGATTATGGCTCTTTTCCGCTGAAATTGTCAGATAACCGTCCTTAAGGGCAACCTTAACGTCCTCTTTCTTGAAGCCCGGTAAATCCATAATCAGATTATAACTTGTGTCGTTTTCCTGAACATCGGTTTTCATAATTCCTTTTTCATGATGTCCGTAAAGTCTTTTTTCTGCTTTCCTCATTTCCGAATCATCAAAGAACGGAAAATCAAACCAATCATCAAATAAATCTCTTCCAAATACGCTTGGCAACATAAGTCATCGCTCCTTTCAAAAGCACCATTAATAGTTATTGCCATTATGATTTGCTTTATTCGAATTATTTGAACTCGGTCGGAAGCATTTGCAGTTGTTCTGAAACTCAGGCATGCTGTTTTGTGTTTCTTTCTTTGTTCTGTAATCACTATAGCACAACGAATTGGCACTGTCAATAGGAGAGTGCTAATTTAACAATTTATGCAATGATTGTTAACAACTTATGCGATGATTGTTAACAATTTATACGATAAATTACCTTGGCGTACAAAGATTTACGGAATTGGAATATACGGCGTACAAGCTGTGAATAACATTACCAATCAGGCAAGAGAGATTGTCTATAACGAAGTTATTTATGTGAGGTAGCGTTATGGATATTCTTAAAGACCTTTGGTACGGCAACATTACGCCGACAGAATACAGCTGCATTGAAAACAATGCAAATTACAATGAGTTGCTTAAAGTAGTCACCCAAAATCAGGAACACTTGAAAACTACACTAAACGATGAGCAGAAGGATTTGTTTGAGAGGCTCCTTATAGCCAATGAAGAATTCGCAAATGTAATTGAACTTGATTGTTTTAAAGTCGGCTTTAAACTTGGTGCAAGCTTTACAATAGAAGCATATAAATAAGTAAAGGCGAGGAGTAAAATCCTCGTCTTTTCTCTTTACCGTCTTGACCAGTAAAAAAGTCGCCAAAATGGCGACTTTTGAAAATCCAACTCAATGTATAACAATCTTATTCGATATGTCACTCGGAGCATAAGCAATCATTACAATGTCAACCTGCTTTGTTTGATTGTTTACCATGTATAAAATATCATAGTTTTTCACATTCACAAAGCGCAGATTTTTACCTGCAAATCTGTCGCTGTCGTATTCACGGTAGCGCTCGGGCATTTCCCCCAGTGATTTTATCATATCCATAATATCGTTGTAAAGATTTTCTGCCGCCTTAGGAGCAAAAAGCACCTTTTCTATATAATCATAGATTTGATATAAATCGGCAGCGGCATTATCGGTAATATTGATTTTATAGCTCATATGTTATGTGCCTTTCTGAATTTGCTGTCAAATTCATCAATAGGCGTAGTTTTGCCTTGCTCTGCCGCCTCTATGCCTGCGCTGATTTTTGCATACAGCTCTTCTCTTGACATCTTTGTTGTATCAAGCGGATTAGTCGGAAGTTTCATTTCAAAAGGCAAGCCGCCC
>JAFUUT010000027.1 GCA_017477685.1 bacterium
CTTTAAAAGATTTTAATGCATCTGGAAGTATTGAAAAACTTATTCTTTCAGGTGTAAAATCTTTTAAAATTGAAGGGCGTTTAAAAGATGTAAATTATGTTAAAAATGTTACATTGTATTACAATAATCTGATTAATTGTTATGCTCAAAGGACTTCTTCAGGAAAAGTGTTTACCGATGTAAAACCGGATTTGAATAAAACTTTTAACAGGTCATATACCGATTATTTTCTAAATGGTCGTAGTGATTGTTACAATTTTTCTTCGCCAAAATTTGTAGGTGAAAAAGTTGGTAAAGTTCTGAAATCGACAAATAATTATTTTATGACTGATGCATTGTTAAATCCTCAAGATGGTATCTGTTATGAAGAAAATGGAGAATATAAAGGCTTTTTAATTAATAAGATTGCAGATGGAAAAGTTTATCCAAATACCCCTGTCTGTGTTCCGCAAAACACTGTCCTATACAGGAATTATGATGCGGAGTTCTATAACAATCTATGTAATTCTAAAATAATACGAAAAATAGGGGTAAGTTTTAAGATAAGTAAAGGTATTATTTATGCTGAAGATGAAGATGGCAATATAGTTTCAGTGAAAATCAGCTCTGATATAAAATCAAATAACCCTGAAAAAATGTGTAATAATTATATGTCACAACTTTCAAGGGTTGGAGAATCAGATTTTACCTATTAGGTATCAATATTGCTGATAAAGAGCTGCCATTTATCCCTATTTCCGGCATAAATAAACTTCGCAGGGAGTTGTTACAAAAATTAATGAATAAACGCATAGAATGTTACAGTAAAAATGTCCAAAATCCTATTTCTTATGCCAAATATCCTGAAAATAAACTGGATTATACCGCTAATATAATGAATAAATCTGCGTTGAATTTTTACAAAAATTGCGGTTGTGAGTCTTGTGAATTTGCCTTGGAAACGAAATCTGAGATTCCTCATAACATAGAACTAATGAGAACTAAACATTGTTTGCGTTTCGCTTGCGGATTGTGCTCAAAATCCGTCAAATATGACAAGAAACTATATTTAACAGATGATAAGGGTAAAAATTATCCTCTAAAGTTTGATTGTAAAAAATGTGAAATGGTTGTCTTAAGTCCATAATTTTATTTAATCAAGGCTTGAATTTGTTTAAAGTTCGGATTTTTTGATGTTTTAAGCCATTCAAAGAGAACAATCTCTGTGCAGGTAATTTTTGCTCCATATTGTTTTAACAATTCAATACCCGTGTCATTTTCAAATTCTTTCCTGCTGGATACTCCGTCTTTTAGCACATAAACCTCATATCCTTTAGAGAGAAGATCTGCGGCGGTTTGCAGTACACAGATATGCGTTTCAATTCCGCATATTAAAATTTGAGTTTTACCGATGTTTACCAGTTCATTTTCAAATTCAGGTTCATTCATTGCGGAGAATGATGTTTTTTCTATTAATTTAGCGTTTGATAATGCATTTTTTACTTGTGCAACGGTTGCCCCGAGCCCTTTAGGGTATTGCTCCGTAATAATTACGGGGATGTCTAATATTTGAGCCGCTTTCGCTACTTTGCTGACATTCTCAGCTAAAGATTCTCCGCCCTTTGCTGCTTTTACTAATTTGTCCTGCACATCTATTATCGCAAATATACAATTTTCTTTATTCAACATCAGTTTTTTCTCCCTGATAAAAGCCCTGTATGAATTCTTCTTTAAGTTGTTTTAGAAGTTTTGTCAGTTCTTTTTCATTAAATTTATTTATAAGGTATGTGTTTTTTGTGTTCTCTGCGGAATAAAGCCCGCTATGGGTAATAATTGTATCGACTTTAGAATTTCCGTTAAATCTGATGGTAAGTTCACTTTGTATATTATTGCTTCGAATGCAAAAAGAGCTTTCTATCGGGTTCGTATATTGATTAATACTGGAACTGTTAAGCTTTTTACTAAGTTCTTTTTGAACTTTAAAAAATGTCGGTTCTATTACATATTTAATTTTATTTTCTTGCAATTTTTTAAACAGTTTATACTGTTTTTTGTTATTTGCCGCAGGTTCACCTTCATCAAGCCAATTATCTTCAATATCCGAAAGAGACATTACTTGCTGGTTATGTATTATTGCAGAATTAAGACTATCCTTAGCGTTTTTTAAAAGTTCTTCAAAATCTTGAATACCGGTCTTTACAATACCTGCTTTAATTTGAAATTCCTCAGTCATTGTATCTTGAAGTTTTTGTACAATGTTCGAAGCATCTTCAATGGTAATATCTTGCAGCAACAAATAAAAATATCCGTTTTTATCAATAACTGCA
>JAFUUT010000028.1 GCA_017477685.1 bacterium
ATTATAATCTCTTCTACATATTCTGCCGGAATATTTACACCTTCATATGTCCATGAGCCATCCGGATTATGAACTAATGATGCAGAATCAGATTGTAACAGTTCAAGCGCTTTTAATGTTCCGTCTAAAACACTCTTTTTGTTTTCATCTGATGATATAGTACCGACAACTGCAAAGTTTTGGGCAGATGTGGTATCTAAATCTCTATATATATTGTATACGTTATGTTCTTGCTTACCGTCTTTAGCAATAAAGCTGAAACCTCTGTTGCCTCCGCCTTCACCAAGCATATATCTGTTCAAATCACGTAATGTATCAGTACTTGAAATACCTTTAGCGGCAATCTTGATACTATCAGCTTCGTGATCGGTAGTTGCAGAAGTTACGCCATATTTGTATACGTTTGTAGCCCAACTCACAATGGACATACCATCTTCTGTTGCGACCTGCAAATCATTATCACCTTTAAATACTTGTATGATACCCTTTTCATTGTTAGAGTCAAACATACCGTTATCATCGGTGATAAATAATTTTGTTAATGTTACAATACCGCTTCCCGAGTTTGCGGTGATAGTATCACCATAAGGAGTGTGTCCCGTTACACTGTCCAAAACAAGATTTACATCCATTGAGAATGTACTGCCGTTAGTAAAGTTCAATGAATCGAAATTGTAATTATCTCCGGCTGTTTTGTTAGATAAGTCAAGATATGAGTTATTGATAATATAATTATTTGAACCCAGATTATAATCATTTGCACCTGCGGCATTTGCAACAGCATCAATACCTGAACCTATTGTTACAACGGAAGAATCAAATGTAATATTATCTGCATCACCTTGAGATTTGTCAAATGTTGAATTCAACACATAATCAGCATTTTGGAATGTTATATTATTTGTATATTCATTGGAATGAAGCCAATCTGAATTCAATATAAATTGACTGTTACCAGCCCCAAGGCCGTTGATTACAACATTATTACCCGAACCTGCCAATACTATATTTGCAAACGTATTATCTGAGAATGTATAAGAATTATCTGTTGAATTATACTCAAATGTTGAACCGTCTTTGACATTTATCTGAGCATCTTTTGAAACGAAACTATCGCCGTTTGCAGTAAATGATAAAGTTCCCTGATTAATATTTACAGTACCGTCAAATTCATGATTATCACGCTCGCCATTTACTGTGACCTTTCCGGCTCCTGATTTATTTATAATACCTGAACCTGAAATTTGAGAAGAAACAATAACATCATCGCCGTTAACCAAATTTAGAGTTCCATTATCGCTTATAGTTCCGCCAACAATGTTTTTATTATTTATAACGGCATTTGTACCTGTGCCGACTATTAAATCTACATTTTGGAGAGCATCTGATACGGCACTATCTTCGGCGCCAATAGTTAATTGACCTGATTTAACCTCAACAATTTGATTTATTACAGGAGCATATAACGCAACTTTACCTTGAGTATTTATTGTACCTTTCAAGGAATCTGAAGTCGAACGAATTTCATCATTAATAGTGATATTTGAAGTATCTTTCGCAATCAAATTCAAGATGCCGTTATTTTTAATAATAGCGCCGGTAGAATTATCAATAACCAAATTTGTTGCAGTATTTGCAATCTGCTCCGCTATAATTGATAAATTGCCCTCTGTCCCGTTATAGATAAATGAATTACCTATATTACCCGCGAATTCGGTATTTGTTAAAGCGGCAGACCCAATATTATATATTGCGGAACCTTCAGAGGATGATAATCCGTTTTCACTGAAGGAAACGCCATTTGAAACAGTTAAATCTCCTGAATTATAAACTGCTCCGCCATTTTCTGCTTTATTATTACTAAATTATGTGCCGCCTATTACAGCTTTTCCCGTATTATACACCGCTCCGCCGGCAGCTGCCGTATTATTAGAGAACAATGAATTTGTGATTGTTAAATTATCACCGTAATTGTATATTGCTCCACCATTTGCAATTGCACTGTTTTGAGAGAATGTAACATTTGAGAATGAAGCTATGCTATTTGAATAAATAGCACCGCCATTACCATTTGCATTGTTGTTTTGAATTGTAGTATTTTCAACAGATATATTAGCAGATGAATTTGATGCATTGATTACAGAACCGTTCGAGTCGGTTTGAGCATCTTGTATTGTAACATTTCTGATATTCAACACAGAATCAGCATTGGACAAATTAAACATTGAATGACGTTCATTATCAGTTGAACTTGTTCTTGCTATTATCGTATCTGATCTGTCAGTACTTCTGCCAATTATATTCAAAGTACCTGATAATGTTTCTTCTAAATCTCTATAAGTGTAATAATTTGTATTATCACCTACAAGTTGGAATGTCCTGTCCCCATCCTTGATGTGATTTAGGATGTACAATGTATCTGCGGTTGCATAGTCACTTGCTGCAAGATGTAACGTATCTCCGTTTACAATTGTAGCCGTATATTTATACAAATCTGAGATTAACTCTGTTTGATAATCGGAATTTGAGAATGTTAAACCTGATAATACCTGTATATCACGAGTTAAGTTAGCTCCGTTATCATAAGTATTGAATACA
>JAFUUT010000029.1 GCA_017477685.1 bacterium
AAAAAATAAAAAAGCTTTAGGTAAAAAATTGGCTGACAGTGCTGAACACGCTAGACCGGTTCTTGAAGAACTTGGGAAAGATTATGATATCTATATTCGTCCAAAACCAGTTAACAGTGTAGGTCTCAAAGGATTTCATATATGTGTTAAACCTCTTAAAACTTCTGAACCTGATACAGAACCTGTAAAAAAAACTATAATAAGAATATGGAACAGCATAATAAAGAGTTTTTCCAATACAACTGACTCCAGACCATATGTAGAAGATGGTATATACAACATTCATACTTGGAAGGGACCTATGTCAGATCTTCTAGTAAAACGGACAAAAGAACTAATAGATAAACTTGAAGAATTTGAAGATTAGTATATGATTGTAACTCAGTAAAGATATAAAAACGGGCGAAGCTTTTCAGCTTCGCCGCATTTGTTATTTATTATAAAATTTATTTTACTTCTTTAAATACTAAAGTTGTATTGTGTCCGCCAAAACCGAATGAGTTTGAAAGTGCTGCACGAACTTTCTTTTCTCTCATTTTGTGCGGTACATAATCAAGGTTTGCAACGTGTTCATCCTGATGGTCAAGGTTTATTGTCGGCGGAACTTTGCCGTCTGTGATTGTTTTTACGCAAACAATAGCTTCAATAGCGCCTGTTGCCCCAAGCATATGACCGTGCATACTTTTTGTTGAAGATACAAGCAAATTCGGATTCTTTTCTTTATCTCCGAAAATTTGAGCTATAGCTTGTGATTCTGCCATATCGCCAAGACCTGTACTTGTTCCGTGAGGGTTGATATAATCAATATCTTCAGGTTTTAATTCTGCATCTTTCAATGCAAATTCCATTGCTTTTAATGCGCCTTTGCCTTCAGGGTCCGGAGCAACTATATCGTGAGCATCGGCAGTTTGACCGTAGCCTGCTATTTCCGCATATATTTTTGCCCCTCTTGCTTTTGCATGTTCGTATTCCTCTAATACCAAAACTGCTGCACCTTCACCCATTACAAAACCGTCTCTGTCTACATCATATGGGCGTGAAGCTTTTTGCGGCTCGTCGTTTCTTTTTGATAATGCTCTGCAAGCTGTAAATGCACCGATACCTAATGTTGTTATTGTTGCTTCGCAGCCTCCTGCAACCATTACATCTGCATCTCCGTACTGAATACTTCTGAATGCATCACCGATAGAGTGTGTTCCTGTTGCACAAGCCGATACAACAACTTTATTAACACCTTTATAACCGTGCTTGATAGATATACGTCCTGATGCCATATCGACAATCAACATTGGAACAGTGAAAGGAGAAGCTTTAGTAGGGCCTCTTTCTATCATTATCATATGGTTTTTTTCAAATGTATTAAATCCGCCGGCAGCTGAACTTACGATAACACCTATCCTATAAGGGTCAATATTTGCTTCATCAATTCCTGAATCTGCAATAGCTTCATCTGCTGCTACCACTGCAAATTGAGTAAATCTATCCATTCTTTTTGCTTCTTTTGGGTCAATGTATTGCTCAGGGTCAAAATCTTTGTCTTTAATTTCAGCAGCTATTTTTACGGTTTGTTTTTCAGTATCCATTCTTTCTATATTAGTAATACCGCTTTTACCTGCCAGCATATTCTCCCAAAATTTGTTAACCCCTATGCCGCAAGGTGTAACTGCTCCCAATCCTGTTATTACTACTCTTCTTTTTGTCATATATTATTCCTTATTATAAAGATTATTGCTATATCCCCGTCATCATTGCGGATTTTTACCTGAAAAATCTCCGCCATGATGACGTTTTAACTTTAAAAATAATACGGGAGCGAAACGAACCCGTCCCACTCCCGTATTTATAAAATTCAATTTTAAAAACTCAATTAGTGAGACAATTTGCTGTCAATGTATGATACAGCATCTTGAACTGTTTGAATTTTTTCTGCGTCTTCATCAGGGATTTCGCATTTGAATTCTTCTTCTAAAGCCATAACTAATTCAACTGTGTCTAATGAATCAGCACCTAAATCATCTGTAAAACGTGCTTCAGGTGTAACTAATTTTTCATCTACACTTAATTGATCTCCTACAACTTTTTTTACTGTGTCTAATGTACTCATCTTTTTTTTTCCTCTTTTTAATTTAATACGTATTTTCTAATACTATTCTTCTATAATTATATTTGTAGAAAAAAAATTTGCAAGAAATTTACATTATATAAAATATTTCGTAATAATCTTTAATATACCTGTCAAAAAAAAATATTTTTGGTTTTTCTATATAATGTCTATATATAAATAAAAAGTAAAAAAGGTTTTTTATGTATATTAATTCTATTGGTAATAGCCCTAATTTTGGCAGTTCGTTCAGAGTCGGTATTTATGTTCAAACACCTGACGGTGAGAAAAAATTTATAAGTCCGGCAACTGACAAAAAGCTCTACACACAACTCAACTCAAGGATTGTAAGTTCACTAAATGATGATTTTTATATGAGTTTGAGGCGTATGTTTGATGTTGAACGAAAAAAAAACATAAAGCCTTTGAGTAATATATACAGAAATCTTATTCAGGATTTAAAAAATATAGATCCTGACTATGCGCGTTTTAATCTGACTCGTTCTATGTATAGAAAAGGGCATCTTGGGTATATTATAACCGGTTCGGATGTTTCCATAGTTGAAAATGAAAAATGTGTCGGCATGATAGGAAAAGAGAGAAAAGAATCTTCTTGGGTCAATGGCAGTTTTGATAACGGATATACTCAAGATTACAGTCGTGCCGCAATGAAAGAAGCCTTACAATATGTGAGAAAAGATGATGTTTTGCTTCGTTCTGATAATAATAAAGAGATTATGTTGTATGCGTATTTCAAAGAAGTCGGGACAGATAGCAGGGGTTCTAAAAAGTATGCACTTTGTGATTATGAATTTCATGAGAATAAATCTTTGCCTGATTTGAAGCCGGTTAGTGAAAATCATATATTGTACAAACAAAGTCCTAAAGTAAGTAATGAAATCCAAAAAACAATTCAATTGCGATTAAGATCTATTTTGGGTAAAGGGTTTAATTTTAAAAACATTGATGTGGAAAAGTTTTTAGCCGGCAAGCCTGAAGAAAGCCCGAAAATCACGGTGCAGCCGCCCAAAACAAAACCAAATCAAGATGAAGGTCAGCCATCATATCCTTCAGGAACTCAATTAAAAATAGATTTTGAGGCATAAAAAAGAAACCGCTTTAGTATATAGATAAGCCGTTTCTTTTTTATTTAGAAAACATTGATTATAACATCAAACCGCCGGCAACTTCGATTGCTTGACCTGTTACATAATCAGTATCTAATGCCAAGAATTTAACAACTTTAGCTATATCTTCAGGTGTACCGAATCTTTGCATAGGAATAGCTTTTGCATATTCTTCAATGTTACCGAGATTAGCAGTCATTGCGGTTTGGATAAATCCAGGACATACTGCGTTTACTCTGATGTTTCTTGAACCGAATTCTTTTGCAAGAGTTTTTGTCAAACCAATCAAACCTGCTTTTGAAGCGGAATAGTTAGCTTGACCTGCATTACCGTGAACCCCAACAATTGATGACATATTTATAATTGAACCTTGTCTTGCTTTCATCATATATTTGATAACGGCATGTGTTACATAATAAGCTGAACCTAAGTTAATCTTGATAACTCTTTCCCATTGTTCGGCATCCATTCTTAAGAATAAACCGTCTTTTGTAATACCTGCATTGTTTAATAAAATGTCTATATGACCGTGTTCCGCAATCATTTTATCTACAGCTTCTTTAACCTGCTCATCATTAGATACGTCAAACTGGTAGAACCACGCATTTACCCCCAATGCTTTAATTTCATCTATTGCGGGTTGTGCTGTTGCCGCATCGCAAATATCATTGATAATTATATCGCATCCGTTATTTGCTAATTCTTTAGCGCAGCTAAACCCGATTCCTCTTGAGCCCCCTGTAATTAAAGCAATTTTTCTGTCTGTCATAATCTTTCTCCTTATTTATCATATAAAATCCCTTAATGGCTTAATTATACCATAAATATAAATTTGTAAAGAAAATTATGGAATATGAACTTGCAAGTTTTCCGGTGTGCACACTACATTTATAATTCTATATTTTTTAATGCGTATTCGCAACATTGTATAACGAGATTGTTTAATGAAACCTCTTTATTTTGTGCGATTTTTTGCATTCTTTCAACGAGCTCCAGAGGTAATCTAAAAGTTTTATTTATCATTTCCGGTTTTTCTATTTTAAATTTGTTATTCATACACTTTATTTTAAGTGCATTTTAATATAATTTATATACTCTAATTTTACACACAATTTAATAAGTGCAAAATATTATTATTTATGTTATTCTAATACAAGAAAGGAGTATT
>JAFUUT010000030.1 GCA_017477685.1 bacterium
GCCTGTATTCATGATCAGATATTTTAATTTTTCCGTTTAATCTTTCTAACCAATCATGGTTTTTAATAATTTCATAAACTTTCAATTTATCTTCACGAGAAAGATTTAATCTTTTTAACATATAATATGCATCAAACGCTGATTCTTTCGGATGAGCTTTATCAACAGCATTTTCAGCTTTTGTCAAATCATGCAAAATGGTTGAAATCTGCATAATTACTTTATCTTTGTCCGAAAGTTTTGCATAACGAGGATCACTCATTACACTTTGAAGAACTTTTAGAGTATGAATATCTACCGTAAAATCGTGGATATTGTGTTGAATTTTTCCTATTGTTGTTGAAAATTCAGGAAACACTTCGATAATTTTATTCAATTCGGCTTCAAGTTTAGGGTTTCCTTCAACAAAAACTTTGTTTCCGTTGGTAAATTTCTCAACAAACGGTCTTAGTTTGCCAATTATACGTTTTGTGCCTTCTTCTTCCCATTCACCAAGTTTGCTGACTTTACCCGCAGGGTCAGGATAACCTTGTAATACCAACTTACCTTGAGCATTTTTTTCTATATCGAATGAGAAGTAATTAAAGATTTGTTTCTGTTCTATTTCAGGTAAGTCTTTAATCTGCTCATAAATATCATTAACGAACTTTTCTCTTGAATATAACAGCTTTGGCGATGGAACTTTATCTGAGAGTTTTGTGCTCATCAAATCAAAGTTTGTACTCATTATACCGCTGTCTTTTGAGGACATTTGACTAAGACTTTCAAAGAATGCTTTTCTTTCTGCTTCTGTAAGTTTTTTAGATGACATTCCGACAGATTCAATCAGCTCATTAATCAACAAATTACGTTTGTATAGAGTTTTTGGGATTATTGTACCTTCCGGAATCAATCGAATCAATTCAGCCCTGCATTCAGCCCCTCCTGAATGTATAAGATGATTTAGTAATTCACGACGTTCTTTGAATGAAAATTCATATATATTTTTTCTTCCGTTTACAAACTCAACAAGATGAGCAACACCTTTGCCCGGTGTTATTGCTCTTGAAATACTACCCAAAAATCTCATATCTCCTAAACCATCCCACATTAATGGGTTTACAAATTCCCATTCCTTATCTGTGAGTTTTACAAGTGCTGTCATATTGATGAGTTTTTCCATACCATTATTAATACCGCTGTACGCTGTACAATAGTATTGTAAACCTCTGTCTATAATGCGTTGCATTTCAGTATCTGATTTAAACCTTTTTGCAACTTGCAGAGTAAACCATGTATTACAGTTATTGTTTTTATCTGCAAGCAGTTTTTCAAAATTTTCAAACTGTTTGTCTGTGAATTTTGCGGCGTCTTTTAAATCTGCTATATCAAAATAATTATAAATTGCGTTGTATGAATTTTCTCTTTCCATTGTAAAGAAATTGTGTTTTGCAAGGGTTTCAATTTCTTCGGTTGTTAGATTCTTTACAATATTTTCCAAATTGTAAAAGCGATGATAACTATGAAAATCATATCCGTGATGCTTTTCAGGATAGAATTCAACATCAAATATCTTTGTTTTAACAAGTTTTTCAAATTCTTCATCAGAAAATTTGCTTATACTAAACAAATCAACACCTGATAACTGCCCTTTGTTTGGGTTGGTTGAAATCAATCCGTGCTGAATAAATTTTTCCCATTTCTCGTCCGGAATCCTGCTAAGCAGAGTTAATCCACTATCATATTTTTGCAATTCTTCATTATGTATACACCCCTGATTTAGCTCGTTTAAATGTGCATATCTTGGATTTTCAACATCCAAAAGTCAGCGTTTGCGTAAAATTTCACAACCTTTTTCGTCTAATAAAGA
>JAFUUT010000031.1 GCA_017477685.1 bacterium
ATCCAAACGTGCATAGCAAACAGCACGCAAATAATTTACCTCACTCGTTTGATCAACACAACAATCCAAAGTACGGATTGCGTTACCCGTGTTACCTGTCAATAACTGAATCAATGCAAGATTGTAAGTACATTTTCTGTCTTGCAATTGCTCGGCTGCAGCTTCGTAATCACCTTGTTTAATTGAAACAATAGCCGAATTAGCAGTAGCCTGCTCGCTTCCGTGTTGCTTTGCAAGTTCAATATATCTTGCTGCAGCATCATTATCTCTTAATGCCAACTGCAAAAGAGCCAAGTTGTTCTCGATTTGTCCGTTTTCAGGAGAAAGTTTATAAGCTGTTTCCAAATAAGTTCGGGCATCATCCAATTGATTCAAATAAAGAGCCGTTGCACCTGCATTGTTCCAGCCTTCCCATTGAGAAGGAAAAGGCTCTGTTACGGCTTGGTATATCTGAAGTTTAACAGCATAGTTGTGAGATAGGGATGCGGCATACATCAATTCATCATACGTCAAATTATCCGGATTAGTCAAAGCCATTTTCGCCAACTCCTGATCCGTTTTCTGAACACCTGTGAAATTGAATGCAATCTCTCCTCTACGCAAAGTCGGAAGAATATCCTCCTCTATCTGACGGAAAACAACACTCATATTTCTAATTTCCTGCTCTCTGCGGACTTTATCCGGTTGAGATTTGACAACATTTATAACTGTATTCTTTTCCTGTAAGGAAGATCCCTCAACTAATTTCAAAAAGTTATCCCAATCTTCTCCTCTCGCATTGGTAGTGATAACAACATCCTTTTTTATGTCTTCAACATATTTATTGACGTCAGAAGATTTTATATTCTCGGCTTTTACTCTTTCTTGTAAAGCCTCGGTAAGCATATTATCAACAAGTTTAACTGTAGTTTCCGCTCTTTTCTTTGAAAGACCTATGTTATAGGACTCTTCTCCTTCAGGAGAAGCCCAAGCATTAACATATATTTGACGGGGAACTTGGTTATTAACAATGTAAGATTTCATATTGTTAATACTCCGTTTTGCCTCCATCTTTTTATTCAAGGCATTGTTCCAATTCAAATCCGACATATTAACCGTAAAATAAATATCGGCCTTCATCAACTCATCTGCCGAAATGGTGTAATTTGCCGTAGCCATAGCCATATCCCCCTTTATATCCACACGGTTAGAGGTGGAATTTATTCCCTGTGCAATCTTTATATTGCCTAATTCTATTGCCTGGCTATTTTCCAATGCCTCACTCCGTGTTGCGTTTGCTTCATTAACATTTTTTGCCTTATATGCAACAGGGTTAAGTGTCAAAACTGCACTTTCCATTCCCGGACGGTAAGCAACGGTATCGCGGTACATAAATCTGCTGCCAGATTTCTTTTCAATGGTTTTACCGTTTCCGTCAACTTTCTGCCCTTTTAAATTCATAGGGGATAATATCACTTCACCTGTTTCCCATGTTAAAACTGGTTGAAGGTACATTACTGCATCCTTTTTAAAATAATGTTGCGGAATATTACCGTTAATTGTAACTATTACCTTGTCACCAGTTGTCTCCATCGGATTAGGAGATATTTGATAACGGACGGTGTTATGTTTTTTCTGCATCGATTTAAGCGAAGAAGAACAAGAGGAAATGCCCAACACGACTCCTGCCAACAAAACGCCTA
>JAFUUT010000032.1 GCA_017477685.1 bacterium
CACACTGCCTCAAGCCGGTGCTATCGGCATAATCGGCGGGGCTGACGGTCCGACATCAATATATGTAACATCAAAACTTGCTCCTGAACTTCTTGGAGCAATTGCAGTTGCTGCATATTCATATATGGCATTGGTTCCTGTAATTCAACCGCCTATTATGAAACTGTTTACAACCGCAAAAGAACGCACGATACAAATGGAACAGCTAAGACCTGTTTCAAAACGTGAAAAAATCGTATTTCCGCTAATCATATTATTTATGTGTATTCTTTTATTACCAAGTGCTTGTCCTTTAGTCGGAGCTTTCACTTTCGGTAATTTATGCAAAGAATGCGGATGTGTTGACAGATTATCCGATACAATGCAAAATGCATTAATTAATATAATCACTATATTCTTAGGTTTGACTGTTGGTTCAAAACTTTCGGCAGAGCAATTTTTAACGGTTCAAACATTATTCATTTTGCTTTTGGGTATTTTGGCATTCTCATTTGCAACAGCAGCAGGTGTGTGCATGGCAAAACTTATGAATTTATGTGAAATTATCATGGCAAAAATTCAAAGACGAGAACCAAAACTAATCAACCCATTAATCGGTTCTGCCGGAGTTTCTGCAGTTCCGATGGCCGCACGTGTATCAAACAAGGTAGGATTAGAGTACAATTCTCAAAACTATCTTTTAATGCACGCTATGGGACCAAATGTATCAGGCGTAATCGGCTCTGCTGTCGCAGCAGGTATTTTGCTTGCTTTATGCAAATAATTTACTTATATAGAAAACAAAAAACTCTCGCCTTTATAGGCGAGAGTTTTTGTTTTCCTTTTATATCTTATACATGTTCAGGATAATCTGCCGGAAGGGTTGCAATTGGGCTATTTCCCGGATGCGGGACTTTTGAATCGTCGACAGGATGCAATTCAGGAATATCGTCAACTTCAAACAACCCTGGTAATGTTATTGTGACATCAGTGTTTTCCGCTTTTCTTTTTAAATTCATATAAGTTAAAAATAAAGTAGGATCGCATGTTGTATACTTTTTGCCATCTGCTTCAAAGACACAACCGGAATATCTGCCTTCATCATTTGTTGAACTAGGTCTAAGATGTTCTACTTTGCTTACATCATACGATACCATTGTGCAATCAGGTTTTGTTGTAACTCTGATATTACCTGCAAAGTTTAGTGCATTCATTTTTGAAATGTACATATTTTACTCCTTTATATTATGAAAAAGTTCCACCAATTTCAGTTACATTATCATCAGGCTGAAATTTTGCCATATTAATACGTTGCCAGAGTTCAAAATAGTCGCCCAATCTTGAAACATATTTTTTTCTGCTATCATTAATTTCTAATATTATACCCTGATAAGGATTACAATCAGTCCTCACCGGAGCAATATAAGTAACATCAGAAGCATCAAATATTTGCGGCTCCCCACGCCCCATATTCAATTTAATCTTTCCGTTAAAATTTAGCGGGCTAATACTTGAAATGTTCATTTTTATCTCCTTTACACATCTATGATATACATAAAACGCCTGAAAAAATTTTTTGCCAATTATTTACACTAGTGTTAAGAAATATTAAAATATTTTTCAATCTTTTATAGTAAAATTTATATATGAAAAGAATATTACTTGTAAATTCGGACATAAAGGAAGAAATAGAAAAATATTTTAGAGGGAAAGATATAGAAATCGTTTCGGACGGGGAGTATGACCTTGCGGTATATGATGATTTTTGTACAGATTTACCCGAAAACGCAATAAATATTCATCCGTCTTTGCTTCCGGCTTTTGAGGACGAAAATGCAATAGAAAAGGCATTTTTAGCAGGAGTGAAGGTCAGTGGGATAACAATACACAATAATAAGAAAATCATTGCACAATATCCCGTGCTTATTGGGATTGATACACATATAGA
>JAFUUT010000033.1 GCA_017477685.1 bacterium
GCTATTTATATAATTTTATATTAACACAAAAATTTTCTAATTTCGCTGTAATATAATGTAAAGTTTATATAAAGGCGTTAAAAAGCTATGTTATAATAAAACAAAGACATGTTGGCAGTTTATAAAAGGAGATTAATATGATACCTATTTTTGATTCAAAACGTCAGTATGCACAGATTGGTGCAGAAGCTGAAAAAGCAGTATGTGAAGTTATGAGAAGCGGATGCTATATTTTAGGACCAAATGTTAAGTCTTTGGAAAGCGAATTAGCATCATATATCGGATGCAAATATACAGTAGCATTGAACTCAGGAACAGATGCTTTGCATGTTGCATTGCGTGCATTAAATATCGGTGCCGGTGATGAGGTTATTACAACTGCATTTACATTCGTTGCAACTGCAGAAGCTATCGGAATGGTTGGTGCTAAACCTGTATTTGTTGATATTGACCCTGATACATTCAATATCGATCCAAAAGCAATCGAAGCTGCAATTACTTCAAAAACAAAAGCTATTATCCCTGTTCATTTGTATGGTCAGCCTTGCGATATGGATGCTATTATGGATATAGCTCACAGACATAATTTAAGAGTTATTGAAGATTGTTGTCAGGCTATCGGAGCATTGTATAAAGGTAAAATGGTTGGTACATTCGGTGATATCGGATGCTATAGTTTCTATCCTACTAAAAACTTAGGAACTATGGGTGACGGAGGTCTTTGTACCGTAAATTCAGAAGAATTGAGAGATCATTTAATCGCTTTGAGAAACCACGGTTCAATGGTTCGTTATCACAATGACGAACTGGGTGTAAATTCACGTCTTGATGAAATTCAAGCTGCAATCTTGAGAGTTAAGGCAAAACACATTGATGAATGGAACACTCAAAGAAGAGAGCATGCCGCATATTATAATAAATTGTTTGCATCATGCCCTGATGTTCAAACGCCAAAAGAACTTGATGATACTTATTGTGTATATCACCAGTACACTGTTAAAATTCCTAACAGAGATGAAGTACACAAAATGCTCGGTGAAGCAGGTATAGGTGCAATGCTTTATTATCCGATTCCTCTGCATTTCCAAAAAGTTAATGCATGGCTTGGAATGGGTAAAGGTTCGTTGCCTGTAACCGAACATAATACAGAAGTTGTTATATCACTTCCTATGTTCCCTGAACTAACTCATGAAGAACAAGAAACGGTTGCATCTACTTTGATTTCTTGCATAGAAAAATCAAAATCTGCCGTAGGTGTATAGATTTAACAATAAATTCAGTAAACATCCCTCTCAGGTAATGAGAGGGATTTTTTGTATAAAATAAAAAATGTTAAGAGCATGCTAATAGTCAAATTTAAAGTTATTAGCTTTAAATCTGCCAAAGCAGCCTGCACCATACGCCCAAATGGACCCATTACAAGTTTCAAATCTCCTTGCTATAACTTCGGCGACACTGCCGCCATATATACATGCCTCACTACTTTTTTTGCATTCAGGGGTAAGACTGCTTTCGTCTAAAGAGCCATCTCGATATATACTCAAAAACCATATATCTCTCCCGCTTATGTTTGGGCCTTTTTTGCCGTTTACATCAACAACTAAAGATCCCGGTGAATAGGAGGGGAAAAGCAATACAGATAATGTATAACCATTCATAAGAGCATATGATTTCCTTCCGTATATAATTGATTCTATTTCTATTTTTCCGCCGGACAGAACTTGTACTTTTTCACTGAAACAATCTCTTTCATTTTGGCATTCCTTTGCCACTTTTAAATAGCTTTTTATAAACTTGTCCCAGTGTTCTTGTATTTCTTCTTCAGAAATGTCATCATTCCAATTAAGAGGGGTAAGAGTAAGAGTTTCCGTGTTTTCATCAGCCATATAGCGTCTAAAGGCTTGGGTCATCATTGCGTAGAAATGTTTTGTCTGGTTTTCAAGAATTTTATTTTGCGCTCTATGTATTAACGTAGGAATTGTCATTGCCGCAACTACACCAATTATACCAATAGTTATAATAACTTCAGCTAACGTAAACCCTATCTTCTTCATTTGTAACCTTCTTTTATACTATGTATATACATTAATTATCATCTAACATCAAAATTTTTTTGTCAACATCCATAGGGCCGTTTATATTGACAAGTCAAGTTTTTTGCCTACGTTGTTGTCTGTTACTATATTTTTCATTTGTTGCGGAGTTTTTTCTGTTTTTGTGTCTTGAAAAGATAACCTAAATGCTCTTACTCCGACATCACTGTTAGTTGTAGCCATTTGTGATATGTCAGGAGTAAAGTCGTTGCCTTGAATATGCCCGTATAACATATCAAGGTTTGTTCCTAATTTGTTATTTAGTTGTATACCGTTAATTTGACTTGACATAATTATCCTATATGTTTAACCGATTGTGTGTAGAGAATAAACTCCGCCGCTAGGGTTGCCTATTTCATTGTATGCTTGTATCATCCCAACTCCCGGGTGCGGATAAAGCATTTTGTCACCTGCTTGAATTCCGCTGTTCGGGTCGTTCATTTGTTTTAAGAAAGCTATACTGACGTTATCTCCCAGCCCGACCGCGTGTTGTAAAGCATTATATATATTGTTCTTTATAACACTGAAAGTGGAACTCATAAGCCCCTCTGTGTTCATAGGGTTGCTCTTGTAATTTCCGTCAGTTGCTGCCATTCTTGTGTTGTATGCGTCTATTGTACTCATAATCAATCCTTATATGCTCTCTTATATATAAAGTATATAAGTTATAATTAATTGCCTTTTTTGAGTAAATTTGTGTTACAAAAATTAATATTAAAGGCATGCTTTAAGTATTGGTGTGCATTTTGGAAAACAAAGCAAATGTTAAGTTTTGTGAAGTGTAAATTGTACACTATAACTATCTTTTCGGGCTATTGAAAAAAGATTAAATTATCTTGTTGACTTATAAATTTTCTTGTGGCATAATAATTGTATAAGATTTAAGTGTAGCCGAAACACTAAATATAAATAGTTCATTAACCCCAAAAACATATAAACTCCTAAATAATAAACACTAAAAGAGACCATTAGGATGCAGAAAACGACCCACTCACATGATGAGTGGTTTTTTTTGCGAATTTTGCGTAGAGTGAAGTCGAACGAATGTGAGCGAAACTCGATTAAGCCGGAACAATAATGAACGGCAGTGATAGGGACGTGAAAACTTGTTCAAAAACTATTTTTCTCGAGCTATACCTGTTTGGTAGCCTGGAACAAGCAGTGCTAAAGGTATAACACGTCCGAGGGCATCTCCAAATGAACTTGAGTCCATCATTGAAGTTGCCATACATATATCATCGACGTGTGGAGCAAAATCTGTTGCTTTGATACCGCGTTCTACTTTTTTGTGGTACAGGTGATCATTTATGTAGTTTGAAACTTTGTTGCCAAGGTATATTCCAATTGTTAAAAATCCAAGTGTAAATGCTGCTTGCGGAAAATGTTTAGAAATTGAGTTTATTATTTTTGAGCCTTTAGCAGA
>JAFUUT010000034.1 GCA_017477685.1 bacterium
ACACAAAATGTTGTTGAAAAAAATTTAAGAGAAAAGGGTGTTTCTCTTTACGTTTTAGGACGTGAAAAATTTTTGTAAGAAACATGGGAATGGGCGAATGCTCATAAATCAAGAATACTCGATCAATGTAAACGACTGGGCGCATCTTTTGACCGCACCAGAGAAAGATTTACATTTGACAAAGGATGCTCTGATGCAGTAAAAGAAGTATTTGTTCGCCTTTATGAAAAAGGCTTAATATATAAAGGGAAATACATAGTCAACTGGTGTCCGCGCTGCCGCAGTGCAATATCGGATGTTGAAACAGAATATGCAACAGAACAAGGTCATCTGTGGGAAATTTCTTATCCTCTAAAAAATGAACCGGGAGCGATAATAGTTGCAACAACCCGCCCTGAGACTATTTTTGGGGACGTAGCAATCGCAGTTCATCCGGAAGATCACAAATATTCGGAACTTATCGGCAAAACAGTTGTTGTTCCACTCTCAGGCCGAGAAATTCCGATTATTGCAGACGAATATGTCGATCGTAATTTTGGAACAGGCGCGGTAAAAATTACACCTGCACACGACCCTAATGATTATGAAGTCGGTAAACGCCATAATTTAAAACCTATTTGGGTAATTGATGAAGAAGGTAAGATGATTGCTTGCGGTGAAGTTCCGCCTAAATATCACAGGATGGACAGATATGAAGCAAGAAAAGCAATAATCGGCGATTTACAGTATCAGAACTTTTTATTAAGAACCAAAGACCACGAACATAATGTAGGTAAGTGTCAAAGATGCAACACAACTATTGAACCGCTCTTATCCGAACAATGGTTTGTAAAAATGGAACCATTAGCAAAAGAAGCAATTGCTGCCGTTAAAGACGGAAGAATTAAATTTATACCGGAAAGATGGGAGAAGAACTATCTTGGCTGGATGGAAAACATAAGGGATTGGTGCATTTCAAGACAACTCTGGTGGGGGCATCAGATACCCGCATATCATAATAAACAAACCGGTGAAATGATTGTAGCAAAAGAAAATCCTGATCCTTCTGTTTGGGAACAGGAAACTGATGTGCTTGACACTTGGTTCTCCTCAGGACTTTGGCCTTTCTCTACTATGGGATGGCCGAATACTGATAGCGAGGACTTTAAGAAATTCTACCCGACGACAACTCTTGTAACAGGTTTTGATATTATATTTTTCTGGGTCGCAAGAATGATAACTATGGGGCTGGAATTTACAGGTAAAGCTCCGTTCTCAACTGTTTACATTCATGGTTTAATCAGAGATGAAAAAGGTCAAAAAATGTCAAAATCAAAAGGCAACACGATAGACCCTGTTGAAATTATAGATAAATATGGCTGCGACGCTTTAAGATTTACAATGACTTCATTATGCACTTACGGCGGGCAAGATATAAAAATAAGCGATGAGCGTTTTGAATACGGCAGAAATTTCGCAAATAAAATTTGGAATGCATCAAGATTCGTACTTATGAACCTTGATGGTGTTGATAATAGCGAAATAGATTATAATAACTTAACCATTGCCGATAAATGGATACTGGATAAGTTAAATAATGTTTCTAAAGAAGTAAATGATGATATCGAAAACTACAGGATAGGGGAAACTGCCCATGTATTGTACGACTTTTTCTGGAATTCATACTGCGATTGGTATGTAGAAATTGCTAAGATTCAATTGCAAGATAAAGACATAAAACTTAATACACAAAGAGTATTAAGATATGTATTAGATATGTCCTTAAGACTGCTGCATCCTATAATGCCGCACATTACGGAAAAAGTATGGCAATTGATTCCGCAATCAACAGATATTAAAGCAATAATGCTTGCACCATTCCCTACATACAATCAAAAACATGCGTACGCTAAAGAAGCGAAAGAAATGGAGCTGGTATTTGAAACAATCTCATCTTTAAGAAATGTAAGACAGAGTTTCAATATTCCTATGAGTTTGAATTTTGATATTGAAATAAGGGCTTCAAAAGAAGAAAAACCTATTTTTGAAGAAATCGAAAGCTACATCAAAAGAATGGCTCGAGTAGAGAATATTTCATATGTTCAAGATACAGAGCAAGCATCAAATAAAAGCGCAAGCGCAGTAGTTTCAGCATCAAAAATAATAATTCCGCTTGAAAACCTGATAGATTTTGATAAAGAAATTGAAAGACAGGAAAAGAAACTTGCAAAACTTGAAAATGAGAGAAAATCGCTTGAAGGCCGTATGAATAATGCAAAATTTGTAGAAAATGCACCTCAAGAGCTTGTAAACCAAACTAAAGACAGAATTTCAGAACTTCAGATGCAAGAAAACACTATCAATGAATTAATAAATTCATTAAAGTCTTAATATTTTTTAATAATAATTATCCACCAAAAATTCTTTGCACGAGCCGAATACAAAGAATTTTTGTCATGGAAAAAAGGTTTTGTAAAAAATCAAAATTTAACAATGCTTTACACTTTTAACAATCTTTGCTAGTATTTCATTATTCAATTAACAATAGATATGGAGTTTGTGTATGACAACAAAGAAAAGTACATCGGATCAAGATTTTGAAAAATTACTTGAAAAGTATGATTATAAATTTCAAAAGGGGGATTTGGTAAAGGGTGTTATATGTGGTTTTGACAGCCAGGGGATTTTAGTCGATATAGGAGCTAAAACAACGGCTGTGATTCCTGTATATGAAGCAGTTGATAAAGGAGAAAATCCGGAAAGCAAATTTGAAAAAGGGCAGGAAGGTGAATTTCTCATAATTAGAGAGGAAGACGAAGACGGAAGATTCCTGCTATCCAAGAAGAAAGTTGATTTCGCATATGCGTGGAAAGACTTAGAAAAAGCAAAAGAAGCAGACGAAACAATACTCGGCACAGTTGTAAATAGTGTAAAAGGCGGTATTATTGTTGAAGTTGCAGGAGTTAGAGGATTCATTCCTTCAAGTCAACTAAGAGTAAAAGAAACTGAAATTGAACCCGGCTCAAAAATTGAAGTTAAAATTTTAACTCTTGATGCACAACAAAATAATTTCATACTTTCAAATAAAAAAGTTTATGATGACAGCGTTGAAGAAACACGCAAAAATGTATTTTCACAATTGGAAGTAGGACAGGTTGTAAAAGGCGAAGTAGTCAGAATTACTGATTTCGGCGCCTTTATTGATATTGGAGGTATAGACGGATTGCTTCCGTTATCACAATTATCGTGGAGATGGATTGACCACCCTACCGATATATTAAGCGTAGGAAGCAAAATAGATGTTGAGGTTATACTTGTTGATAACGAAAAACAAAGAGTTTCATTAAGTTTAAAAAATTTAGAACCTGATCCGTGGATTGAAGCTGAAAAGAATATTAACGAAGGGGATAAAATACAAGGTACCGTTACAAGGATTAAATATTTCGGCGCATTTGTAGAAGTATACCCTGGAGTTGAGGCATTATTACCTCACAATGAAGTTGTTGAATACCAAAATGAAACAAAGGAAATTATTCAAGTCGGAGATAAAATTGATACATATATAATCAAATTTAATCCTTCAGACAGAAGAATAGCCCTGTCAGTTCATGACCAATCAGGAACTGAAGAAAAGCATGCAGACCAAGAGCAAAACCCTGAGGAAAAGTAAATGATTAAAAGATTGCTATCAGCATTGGTTGTAATTACTATAATTGCGACATTACCGACATATGCCGTAAAGTGGACAGGTAATGCCGGCAGTTATACGGATATGGATAGCATTACAGACAAAGGAAACTCTATGTCTGTAGTATATAAGTACACTAATTCTATAAACTTAGAAATGTTTAACACCTTATATAATAAAAAGAAACCCCTTTCCGTATGCCTTACGCAATTTACGTATGACTGCGCAACAGGGAATACTACGGCAGGATCGATACTTTGTTATGATCAAGCAGGTAATGTAGCAATTGATGATCCGAATATGAATATGGGTAAAAGTC
>JAFUUT010000035.1 GCA_017477685.1 bacterium
GACAAAATTAACAATAGGGCAAAATGTTTAGTGACCGCGATACAAAGTTTTGAAATACTCATCATCATTCAAAGCAAAATATGCACATGTTGCACCGTTGGCAGCTGTATTGTGAGTCGAACTGCAATAATTTTCAGGACTGCTGCCCCAAAGAGTACTACTAAGGCTATATCCTGTTCCCGGAGCACCTGCAGGCACTAACTCACCATCAAGAACCTGAAAAGTAAATACATCCCAGCCCCATTTGTTAGGCAATTTGTTTTTCCCGTTTATATCAACAGTAACAAAAAGATTCATAGAGCGAGTTGTTCCTGAAAACGCGACTAACATACCGTTTTGCAAAACAAATGAACCATTACTTACGATTGTATTAAGTTGAGTATCACTATTACCTGAATAACCCTCATAGCCTCTTTCATCTGTAGATGCACAAATCTTTGGATTCACATTATCAAATGCGCCGCAATCATAACTTATTTTCAAAAAAGGTTTAAACTTGTTATATATAGAGTTGGAGGCAGCCCTGCCATTCTGCTCAACACCAATATATAAACTCTGCTGCAGCTCAATGCCGCTCGATGACATATCAGCAACTGCATGCTGCAAAAGCGCATATGCCGTATTGAACTGACCTTTTGCCTGAGCTGCCATTCTGCCTGAAATAGCCAACGGTATGGATAAACCTGCAATTACGCCAATTATACCCAATGTTATTAATGTTTCAACCAACGTGAATCCTGACTTTTTCCCAATCATAAACATCCTCGCTTTTTTACAATTATAACATATTTTGAAAAGTAATGTAACCCATGTTAAAATTATCATTCAATCACTTGATGAAATAAAAAAATAAATATGATAAATTTAGAAATGAATATTTAAAAATAAAAGGAGAGAACTGATGGACGGATTTATTCAAGCTCTGCAAGATATCATAAACGCACCGGAATTTTTGATAAACAGCTGTACTTTTTTGCCTGAATTTTTCAGACAGGCAATGATTAAGTGCGTATATTTTATACCGCTATTGTATTTTCTATACTTTGGTATAGAACTGCTTGAAAGATTCATACTGAAAAGACTGCATATCTTTATAAAACTTGTTCAAAGACTCGGAGCATTGCTCGGGATAGCAATATCCATCATTCCGGAATGCGGATATCAGGTAATCGCATCAACATTTTACACAAGAGAGATGATATCAAAAGGTACACTTTTAGCATTTTTGATTATGTGTTCTGATGAAGCTCTGCCTTTATTATTTATGGATCTTGAAAAGGTTAATATAATCCTTCCGTTACTTGCAATAAAAGCAGTCGTCGCAATTGTCACGGCAATTGTTGTGGATATAGTAGATTATTTGGCACACCTTGGCAACAAAAAAGTTCAAAAACAAAACTCTATAAATGACGATTTGAATGTTCCGGGCTGCTGCCACCATATGATGATGTCTATTGAACATCCGGCATTTTGGTATATGCATCCTTTTACACACACAGTAAATATCTTTGTATTTTCACTGATAACATTAACCGTTATATACGGACTTTCAACTTTTTACGGTTCTACTGATGCTTTAGCTCAAATATTGATGATTAATAGTCCTTTGCAGGTTGTCTTGATGGGCTTAATCGGACTTGCATCAAACTGTGTAATGTCTGTTGTTATTGCACTTGCATATGTTAACGGAATAATCAGCTTCCCTGCTCTTGTTGCAGGTATGATATCAGTTACAGGTCTGGGACTTGCAACACTGACAAGACAAAATACCAGAAAGAAAAATGATACCTCATCATTCTCATTAATACTTCTTATAATATCTATTGCAACAGGTTTATTTGTGTTCTACTATATGCAATAGGATGAGTTTATAAACATAATAGGGGAAGAGAGTATATGCACGGAATATTTGAATATATAATGCACGCAGGAGAGTATTTGCTAAATTTACCGGAAAATCTTATTGAGCCTATAGAATTTTTACCGGACTTTTTGAAAGATGCATTGATAGATAGTATTGGATTAGTTCCGTTTTTATTCATAATTTTTGTTTTGATAGAAATTATTGAACGGTATTATACAAAAAAAAGACATCTGTTTGTTTTTTGGATAAAAAAGATTGGTCCTTTATTCGGAAGTTTATTTGCATCACTTCCTCAGTGCGGGTTTTCCGTAATCGCAAGTACTGTTTATACAAGAAGACTCCTAACAAGAGGTACTTTGGTCGCAGTTTATTTGGCAACTTCTGACGAAGCAATACCCGTACTGATTACATATCCGCAAAAAGCACATATTGTTCTGCCAATAATCCTTATAAAAATTTTAATAGCGATAATTGTAGGCTACATAGTTGATTTATTAATAACATACACCGCAAAAGAACCGGTACTGGAAGAACAAAAAGAAGAAATTCCTGACGGATGCTGTCATCATCACATTGTAAAAGATGCAAGAAAAAGAGATTTTTGGATTCACCCTCTAAAACACACATTAAACATTTTTATATTTATATTCTTGATTTCTGTTGTTTTGGCTTTTGTACTATCAAGAGCCGGTTCTGAAGAAATTATGGCAAAATATTGTCTTATGAATTCTCCGCTGCAGCCGTTTTTGGTATCACTTGTCGGTTTAATACCAAATTGCGCAATATCAGTAATGCTTACTATGTTGTATGTAAAAAATACAATAAGTTTTGGCTCTTTGCTGGCAGGTTTATGCACATCAGGAGGGCTCGGGATACTTGTACTTTTAAAACGCAACGGCGACAAAAAAGATACATTCATAATCCTTGGAACACTTGTTATTGTAGGTACACTATTCGGACTCATATTCCAGTATAATCTGTTTAATATAAACACTCTTTTAGGTAATCCGTAAGGAGAATTTATGCCAAATTCCGAAAAATTCCAACAAGCATTTTCTCTGCATCAGGAAGGAAAATTGACTCAAGCAAGAGATTTGTATAAAGAAATCCTGAACACAGAACCTCAAAACCACGAAGTATGGGATTTGCTCGGAGTTTTGTTCATGCAAGCCGAAAAATATCCAGAGGCGGAGGACTGTATAAAAAATGCACTGCAAATAGAAGCCAAAACTTATTACTTGGAAAATCTCGGCAAGCTATACCTTAGATCAAAGAAATTCCAGCAAGCAATAGAAGTATATGAAATTTTAACAAAAACATCCCCGCAGAATTACGAAAATTGGTTTAACCTTGCTATGGCATACAAAAACAACTCCGATTGGGACAAGGCAAAGGATGCGTACTATAAAGCAATAGAAATTAACCCGCAAAGCCACGAATCGTATTTTAATCTGGCATATTTATACTTTAATGCAAATGACCCTGATGGTGCCGTTAAATGCTACGAAAAAGCATTAGAGCTTGACCCTGAAGACTGGGAAACAAAATATTTTCTATCTCTTGCCTATATGCAGGTAAAAAATTACAAAGACGGATTAAGATGTTTTGAAGAAAGATTATGCAGACAAAGCGCAATAGTTTCTCAAGAAAAAACATACCCC
>JAFUUT010000036.1 GCA_017477685.1 bacterium
AATATCATTTTTTTATCTGTTTAATCAAGTATATAAATGCGCCTATTGTTATGGCAAATCCGATAATTTCAGCATTTTTTAGCGGAAGATTGAAACCTATTTTTTCGATGAAAATAAATGACATTGTTATAAATATATAGAACAATGCAGGTAACAACGCAGAAAAATAGTTTTTCTTTGCTTTTGCTAAAAATATTGCCGCACAGCACAATGTCGGTATAGCAATCAATTGGTTAAAGAATGTGAAGTACCTCCATATTAAAGAAAAGCTGTTTGCGTTGGTTTTTGCCCAAATGAGTATACCCAATACACAAATAACAATAGGTATAACAATTACGAGTCTTTTTAGTATATTTTTTTGCTCAAGGTTTAGTGCTTCCGCTATTGTTATACGCAATCCCCTTAAGGCGGTATCACCTGAAGTGATAGGGAGAATTATAATTGCGATGGTTACTAAAAATGCTAAATTCAGCGGAACAAATTTATTTGCAACAATATTCACAACATTAACTGTTCCGATAATATTTTGTGGAACAAGATTAAGACTATAAACATCCATTGCTGCTGCTGCCCAAATAATTGCAATTAGTGATTCAAGGCACATCATTCCGTAAAAAATTCTTCTTCCGTCTTGTTCTTTATCAATTGTTCTTGACAGTATTGTTGCTTGAGTCGAATGAAAACCTGAAAGAAGTCCGCAGCTTACCGTCATAAAAAACATTGGAATCAAAGGTAAATGGTTGGGATGTATATTGAAATTTGATAAATTCAGGTTTTGTAAGTTTACACCTTTTATCATAAACCCGACAAGTACAAAACCTGTACCGATAATTAGCATTATACCTAATACAGGATAAAATTTCCCGATAATTTTATCGATTGGAAACAAGGTTGCCATAACAAAATATAATAATATTACAATATATGTTCCTAAAACTTTAGGGTCTGTTATTACAAAATCTTTTACTCCCATAAACCTTTCTGCAAAAAGATCTCCTGCGGTATAAACAAACACCGTTGCAAGTAGTAACAACATTATTGCAACAATTACCATAAAAATTTTAAATGCATTCTTACCTAAATACTCATTAATGAGCCCCGTAATTTGTGCCCCGCGATTTCTAACAGAAAGCATTCCTGCGAAATAATCGTGAACTCCTCCTGCGAATATGCACCCAAGCGGGATTAGTATAAAAGCTATCGGTCCGAAAAGTATCCCTTGAATAGCTCCAATAATAGGCCCCATTCCTGCAATATTCAAAAGATGAATAAGAGCATTTCTGTTTTTTGACATTGGCACAAAATCTACATCATCTTTATATTTATGTGCCGGAGTGGGTTCGTTGTTCGGCCCAAAAATTTTTTCAATATATCTTGAATAAAAAATATAACCGAGTGCCAGTATAAATATGCCTATAATAAAAGTAATCATAGTTCTATTATAAATGCATAATTGAAATAGTGCAAAAATGTAATAATTTGCGAAATAATATACATGCAGGAATAATTCGAACACATAGTAACAAATTATTCACACATAATGTCACTTTCTTTGTTCGGGCAAAGAAAGTGACCCAAAAGAAACCCGCCGACCTGAACTTCGCTTGCTAATAAATTGTAATTGTTCTGCCCTAAGCGGTCAAACTCACTTCGTTCAAACAATGCCCGCTTTGACCTCGCAGAACAAAACATTTATTGCTCGCTTCGTAAAGGTCGGAGGGGTAGGATAAATTTCCCTCTACTAAAGTGTAGGAGAGGGGGGCGGGGTGAGGTATACGAACCGTTATTTAGGTTCGCTCTCGATTTTTGTTCGAAGGACAAAAACGTATGAACAAATTATACTCATATCTTGTGAGCGGAACGATGCCAAAGGCAGCGTAGATAATAGCGTGTTTTTCTTTTCGGTTCACTTTTCTTTTTACGTCGCAATTAAAAAGAAAAGTGAACAAAATAAAGGTACGTTTTTTTATATAAGTTGTCAAAATTTGTGATATAATTCTTTAGTAATGTTTTATGTGTATTGGAGAGAATAATGAAAAAAGTATTGATTGGATTTTTTACTTTATTAGCTATTATCTATACGGCACAAAAGTTGCATGCAATGCCAAATCCGTGGATTGACTGTGATGATGATATATATTGCGGTGCGCAAAAAGCAGGATTTAATTTGCCGTTAAATGTTAAAAATTATTCAGTTCGTGCAATGGCGGATATGCTTGAAGTTACATTTCCGCTTTCAAAACAACAACTTGTAACAGTAAGAAAATCTCAGCAAAGTGAAATGATTGCCGATAATAACGGAATAAAAGATATATCAGGGGATTACAATACATACTCCGTAAATAAAAATATTAAACTGAAAAATGGTATATCTTTCAATGTAAGAGGAGATAAAAATAAATTTTATGTAGCAAATTTTGCTGCAGAAACAGGGTATTACAGTATTCTATGCAAAAAAGGTTTGAAGGAAAACGATATTCAAAAATTGTATAATCTATTGAGTGAAGCTGAAGCGCCGAGAAATGATTTTGGTCAAATAAGTAATTTAACCATTCCTCAACTTCAGGATATGAAAAGAGTCGACGGTATTGTTGAACCTGTCTATACTCAAGATTGTTTTCCAAGAACATTGCAAAAAAAAGGTGTAACAAAGAACTGCTTTGAAAGGGCAAATTTAGGCGACGACACCGCTTGTACCGCTTCTGAAATTAAAATGATAAAAGAATATTATAAAAAAGGGCAGGAAAAAGATCCGTTGAATGATGGCAGCGGCAATTTCTGTGCAATTTAATTTTTAACATCATTTTTTATAAATAATAAATTTACAAGAGTCTGATATTTTTCAGAGTCTTGTAGTCTCCCTGAATACAAGTAATCCTGCTGGATTACGCATAATTCTTGTAATGATAATTCTTAAAAATTGATTCTAATTGTAAAGAATCTTAAAATAAAAGGCAATTTTTTCTCCTATAAATACTTTATAAAAATAAGGATATATTATTCGGGGAATAATTTATAGGGTAAAAGGAGAAATATAATGCAGAAAGTAAGAATTGGAATCGACAATCGCGGTGATGTGCGAGTTAGAATGCCGGAAGGGAAAAAGGTTGTAATACAAAGACCGAAAGAAGTATCAGTATTTAAACCGGAAGCTCCATCCGTGCAAAAAGCAGCAGAGCTTGTAATTCCTACAGGGGACAAATTGCCTCCTGCAAAATCATCAGGATCTAAATTCCTTAAGTTTTTTAAAGGTGCTGCCGGTATTTTGGGAGTAGGTCTTCTTGCGTATGGTTTATATCGTCTTTATAATAAACTTAAAAGTGATTTTAAAGTGTATACAGAACCTGTTGCAGCCGATGAATCTCCATTAACGGAAGAGGATATTAAAAAACATAATCTTCAGGTTGATTCCAAAACTCGAACCGGTGCGGCATCTCCGGCGGATTATGTTGCAGAATCTTGGGAAAGAAAAGCGCATAAAATATTATCTAAATCTGAGAATAAAGATACAATAAAACAACCTGAATCCGGCTCAAATGAATTTACTCCGGAAGAATTGGCAAAGATTGCTAAAAATGATAGTATAATGCGAAATCGTATACCTTATGAAACATTAACGGAACACGAATTGGCAGAAAGAATCGAATCTCAGGTAAAACGTCCAACATGGAAAGATATGAAAGAAAATTCCGCAAAGAGTAAGGCTGCTGATGACAAACAAACAGAGAAGAAGTCATCAGACAGTAAAGCGGCTGATAAAAAGCAAACAGAAACGAAACAATCTGATAAAAAATCGCCAGAAAATGCAAAAACGGAAGCCAAAGCTAATATAACTGCACAAAAAGCGAAACCTGTAACTGCAAAGTCTGAGGTAAAACAAGACAAAACAGATGTCAAACCTCAGCAAAAAACAGGTGAAACTCAAGATTTCATTATTGTTAAAAAAGGCGATTGCTTGTGGAATATTATTAAAAAAGATTTGGTGAAAAATCCTGATAAGTATTCAGCCGTTCGGGAAGATTTAACCAAAAAACTCGGTAAAAAACCGTCTAAAAATCAAATAATAAATGAAGTATGCATCAGAACAAGTAAAAAGTACCATATAGGTGATAATATACGACCGGGTAATAAGATAAAAATTGCAGCTTAAGGTAAAAAGGCGGTTCTTTTAAAGAACCGCCTTTTTTTGCGTGTTCAAAATATAATTCAGATACAGTATGACAAAATATTCTAAAATTTGTAGAATGGAGTAGTTATGTTGGAGAATTATGTATGGAAATGATTAAGAATTTATTTAATAGAAATTATGTCAGTTTATTTTTAGGACAGCTTTCAACGCATTTGGGGGATGCAATAGTCCAAGTATTACTCATTATGTGGATAATGAATAATTTTGAGAAACCAGGAAGTATGATAGCATGGGTGCTTTTTTCTTTTGTATTCCCGTCTTTAATTATAAGTCCTATTGCCGGTATTTTAGTTGACCGTTTTTCGAGAAAAAAGATTATGATAATGAGTGCTTTGTACCGAGGGTTAGTATTAGTTGCAGGATTAGTTATGTTTTTGTTTGGTAAAACGGTTTTGTCTTCAACATCAATACCTGTAATTGCCGTTGTACTAAGCATTTTAATAGGGGCAGGTACAGCATTTTTCTATCCTGCAAAAATGGCTGTTGTTCCTAATGTTGTCAAACCGCAGTTATTAAAACCTGCGAACGCATTGATATCGAGTTCCGGAAGTTGGGCGCTGACTTTTGGCGCAATGGTTATAAGCGTAGTCTTACTTCATATCGGTGCAAAAAACTTATATATTTCCGCTTGTGTAATGTATGTAATTGCGGCTTTATTTCTCCTTATGATAAACGCTTCAAATGATGTCGCTATTAAAACCGAAGAAAATGGTTTTAATATGATTACTGATTTGAAAAATACTATGTCATTTTTAAAACAGCACAGAAAAGCATTAAATATGATTTGGCTTTCTGTAGTTTTATCTTTAATTTCAGCCACATTTTATAATGCAATGAATGCAATAGCAACAGATACATATAATGTAAGTGTTCAGGATCTGGCACGATTGAAATGTATGCTAGGATGCGGATCATTTTATGGTCTTGGCGTGATGTTTTTGCTGGGAAGACGATTAAAAACCAATAAAACGCTTGTTGGAGCTTTTATCGGTTTATTTATTTGTTTGATAACGGCTTCTTTGTGTACAACTTTTGGCAAGGCAAGAATATGGCTTGGCGGTATCGGGCTTTTTGCCGCAATGTTGAATATTACAATTGATACTATATTGCAAAAAGTTTCTCCAAATTTCATCAGAGGTAAAATTTTTGCTTTTTCATCCGTATTAGAAACTTTTGTAACTCTAATCGGAACGGGGCTTGTATCTGTTTTGATCGGGGTTATTCATCCTCTTGCTATTGTAAATGTCATAGCTGTTTTATGTGCTGTAATGGCGGCAACTCTGCTCGCTTTGAACAAAGAATTCCGCTATTTTGTACTGCGCATAACCTTAGGGCAAATATTCAAGATGCTGTTTAAATATAAAGTTGAAGGTATAGAAAATATTCCTGCAAAAGGGAAAATAATCTTGGCGGGTAACCATACAGGACATCTTGATCCTTTGATATTGCAGATGGCTACAAAAAGAAAACCGTGGTTTGTGACAGGGCCTGCGGCATTCAAAGTTCCTATAATAAAGCATATGCTCAAATGGTTCAATGTAGTACCCCTGAATTTCGGTGACGGTTTGAGTGCTATCGAAAATGCCGTATATAAATTGAAAGCGGGAGATCCTGTTGTAATATTCCCTGAGGGTAAATTTACATCTGACGGAAGTTTGTGTAAATTCCACAGAGGGGTTACGATTATGGCAAAAGAGGCAGATTGTCCTATTGTTCCTTTTGCAATAAGAGGAGGCTTTGAGGCTTGGGGTAAAATCAGAAAAAATCCTAAATTGTTTACAACCATTATTGTTCAATTCGGTCAGCCGATAACGGATATTTCAAAAGATGAAAAAACTTTAACAAAAGAATTGCAGGCAAAAGTTGAGTATATGAAAGCCTCTCTTGAAAGAAGAGCATTTTACAATATAAAAGATACTCATTATACAAATTTCTTGGATATTATGAAACAGTACTCCGATGAATATGGACAGACAAAGGCAGTATCTTTAAAAACTTCTGAAGGGTATGAAGAAATAAGTTATCTTGATTTGAAAATAAAAGCTAAAACTTTAGGTAACTATGTTATGGAGAATGCGGATGTACAAAGAGGCGACAGAATAGCAATTCTTTGTGAGTCACGTCCTGAATTTGCAATAGGTATGTTCGGTTCTATTCAGACAGGTGCAATTACTGTTCCTTTGGATGTAAAACTTACCGTTCCGGAACATACTCACATTTTGAATGATTGTAATCCTAAGATATTACTCACTTCAAGTCATTATCTTGAGCACGCCTTAGAACTTAAAAATACAGTTCCGTCAATTCAAAATATTTTTGTATTGGATGATGAAGAAAGAGAGCATCCTGAAATAATGTCGGTTTCCTCAATGACCGCAGATTTGAATTACAGCTTTAAACGCGCTCGCTCTATGGATGAAACAGCTTTAATCGTGTATACTTCAGGCACAACAGGTAATCCTAAAGGGGTAATGATAAGCTTTGGAAATATATATTCTCAAATGAAAGATTTTGAAAAGATTTTGAAACTTTCTAAAGATAATACTCTTTTATCGATTCTGCCTTTAAATCATTTATTAGAATTAAATGTCGGTTTCTTCGGAATGTTATTTATGGGGGCAAAAGTTGTCTATATCAAATCTCTTAATCCTAAAGAATTGACCGGAGCGATGAAAGAAAAACAGGTTACAAATATGATTGTCGTACCGCTTGTGGCTAAAATGCTTAAAAATAGTATTGATAAGCAAATAAAAAAATTGCCTCCATTCCAAAAGAGAGTCTTTGATTTTATGTATGCTGCTGCGAAGTATCTGCCGTTAAAGGTCAGAAGAATAATGTTTAAATCTATAATAGACGGTTTTGGCGGTAAGTTTGAATGTTTTGTGGTCGGCGGCGCTCCGCTGGAAACAGATGTTGCGGAATTTTTCGCCCGTATAGGTATTCCTGCATTTGAAGGATACGGTTTAACCGAAACAAGTCCCGTAATTTCTACTAATGAATATAAGCATCACAAAATAGGTACTGTTGGTGTTCCGCTGCCATCAGTAACCGTTAAACTCTCTGAGCAGGGCGAAATTATGGTTAAAGGACCGAATGTTATGCAAGGATATTACGGAAAG
>JAFUUT010000037.1 GCA_017477685.1 bacterium
AAATTTCGGGGTATTCTGATAATGATGAAACAATTGCAATGTTGAACGCAATTCCTAATAGCAAATTGAAGGATGTTGCAAGAGCATACAGAAAAAATAATTCTCATGGTCTTTTAGAAGATTTTGGGCGTGAATTTATGGTTGATCGGAAAGAAGTTTGTGATCTAGCCAAAAGAATGAAGGAACCATCAAGTGATAAAAGATATTATGAATTATATGTAAAAGTTTACAATCCTGATCGAAGAGATATTTGGGATTATGCAGAATTGAAAGAAATGGATGATATCATTTGTGCTGAAGATAATGATTAATTAAAGATTAAGTTGTAGGGTGCGTTTATACGTACCTTACTTTTTAATGGGGTGCGAGGATTATATTACTAATGTTTTATCCAGCGGAAACTTTTAACGTAGTTTGTGCCGTTGATATCACCGTAGATTTCTGCTTTGAATACACGCAGTACGGTATTTTTATCAAAATTAGGGATTTTATTTATATTGCTTGTTGATTTAGGGTTGATTTCATTGATATTTACCCCCGGAATTGTATTAAAGAGTCTGTTTAATGACAAATTGCCAAGAAATCCGAGTACGGTTGAGAAGTTTTTGGACAAACTTCCGTAAACCTCCATATCCGCAACAAGAGAAGAAATGTTATAGGAGCCTGTGAGGTACATGTTGAGTTCTTTTCCGCTTGAGTAGATGTTAATATCGTTTGCTACCCCGTTAGAAACCTTGATATCGCCTTTGATATTGTCAAAATTCCCGGACTTCAGCGGAGTAATCAAATCAATAATCCCGTTTATTGAAACACCCGTAATTCCACCGGTAATAAGGTTTGTTGCTTTTAACAAATACTCTAGGGAACCAAGTTTTGGCATTCTTCCGTCTATTACATCAAAATGTCCTTCGCCGTTGAGAGTGTTTATGCATTCCATGCTGTTTGTACCTTTGCAGGACATTTGCATATCTCCTGTAACAAGTCCGTACATTTGTCCGGGCATGTCAAAGAAATTTTCACTGATAATTTGGGCATCGGCGTTTTTAATACTCATTTGTCCTTCAAGTCCCATGTTGTTGAGATCTGAAGATAATTTGCCGTCAACTTCGCCGTTTGCAAGGTTAAATTTGAAATTATCTATATTAAATACTTGATCTTCGTTCATATGCATTGATGTTGTGAAGTTTGTTGCATTGGCCTTTTTAATAAGTATTTTGTCTGCGTTAATTTCTCCGTTGCGAAGTATAACTTGATTTGGCGTGATTGCCTGTGTATTAGAGGATGCGGTTTGTTTTTTGCGAAGTTTATCAACATCCAGGTCGTTAAATCTGTCTATGACGGTGTTCAAATCAAGTACATCCATTTTTAGTTTCAAATCTTCAATGACTATTGGCGGATTAGGGTTATTTACAATTTTTGCAAGTAAATTTACTTCGTTTGTAAGTATTGTTCCTCGTGATTTGAGATTGATATAATCTTTTTGAAAATCAAGGTTTATATCTCTGATAGTCGAGTCAAGAACCGGAATATCAACACTTGATACATTCAAATCTCCAAGTATCTGTGGTGCTGCGGAGGTACCGTTAATTGTTAAATCCGAAGTAAAAATCCCTTGTTTTATGGTAGGTTTTTTCAATACAATATTAAATATTTTGGCATCAGTCGGTTCTGATGTTTTTAGTTTTACGTTATTAAATCCGAGAATATTATTTTCAAGCAGCGAGATATCACCGGAAGCTGTGAGTTGGTTTTGGATAGATTGTTTGTTATTTTGTGATTTTAAAGTTTGATTGTATTCTAAAGATTTTATGCTGATTTTGTTTGGAGATAGGTTTATATCCGATATTATAGACACAGGATTTGTTGCAAGTCCTTCTTGTATTGCTTCACCTGATGGCGCTCCAGAAAGAGTTGCACCCATGTAATATAGTGAAGAATTTTCTTTTACATTTAGTTCGGTGTGTGTAGAAAGTTTGTCTAAAGTACCTTTAATTTGTGAGGAGAAATTCACATCTCCTTTAACTTTAATCGGATAAACAGAGTTGTTATTGAAAAATCTGTCAAAAAACATTTGAGTCGGTTTACCCGCAAGATATATATTCGCATTTGGTTTTTTGAATATATTTGAAATATTTCCATTAATAAATAACGGCATAGAACATAGTTTTGAATTGATTTTCCCAAGATAAAGAGTACTCCCTCTCATATTGGCTTTGCCGCTAAGAATGTTTATATATGCATCAGTAGGTTTGTATGTAAAACTTGTGCCTGTCAGGTCTGTATCTGTCCAGATACCTCCGTTTTTCATATAACCGTTGATGTTTATATTACCTTTAATATCTGTGATGTTATCAAGGATAGCTTTAGTTTCTTTAGGAACAGGAATTTGATTTTTTATATCGTTAAGAGATGCCAGATCAAAATTATCCATTTTGAATTTTGCATCTGAAATTTTCATGTTGTCATATATCTCAGAGCCTGTAAAAGAAAGCGTAAACGGATTGTTGTTAAACAAGCCTTTTAAACCGTCAGCTTGTAAAAGTCCATTGTGTATTTTAAAAGTTCCCGCACTTATTTTTATAGGGTTTTGTGTGTTGTAGTTTGAAATAATGTTGCCGTTTGCAACCACTTTGCTATAGTCAAGGTTGTCAGAATCTGCAATCCCTTTGTAGCCTCCTTTAAATGATACATTGATTTTTCCTATTTCATCTTTATACGGCATTGCATAATCAGGGTGAAGCAAGTCAATAATATCGCCGATTGTGGTTTTATCCGACCAAGCGGTTAAATCCATATTAGGTTCTGTTGCTGTTCCTTTCACAAATATTTTTGAGTCCCTGACAAAGCCTGTCAAATCGTAATCTGCACTTCTTTTATCAAAATTCACAACACCGTTTATATTTTTCAGGGGTAAATATGTATCCTTCAGAATGGTTGATGCATTGTGCAGGGTGACAGTACCTTTTGCAAATAAATCTTTATTAAATTCAATTTTATCAATGTCTTTTGCATTTCCATATATATTTAAAAGTAAATCTGCTGTTCCGTCTGCGTGTGTAAAAGGTTTTAGTGCTTTTTGAACGTCAGCCATATCTTCTGAAGTGTTGATAACTTTTAGCATGTCAGGAATTTTTTGGTCTGTGGTTTTGGCAAAAACATTTAACCCTCCAAGAACGTTACAATCTCCGTATATTTGGGCACTTTTACCATTAATTGTTGCGGTGTATGTTCTAAACGGAATTTTTGTATTTTGGAAAAGTATTTCTCCCGAACCGTGGTGCAGTACTAAATTGTGAATATCATTAAATGATGCTGTTGCATTTTTGAATTTGAAAGTACCGTATAAATGCGGGTCTACTTTTTTTCCGGCAGAAAATACATCAACTGTTCCAAGCCCGCTAAGTTTCATTATAGGAACAGGTCCCATTTTGAATTTAAAAATTTCATGTAAAGGATTTATTACATCTTGAGCCGGCGCCATCGGTATGTAATCGGAACTTTTTATTTTTAGTTCGGAGTATTTAGAACCGTCTATTTTGATAAATCCGTTAACTGTTACATTTGTTTTTGGGGCAACAGGAACGTCAACATCAAGCTGCATATGTTTGCCTTTGAAAGTTAAATCGGCTTTAGCATTTGCCGGTGAATTCGGAATAGGCTTGATTATAAAAACATCTCTCAGTTTTATGCTGCCAAAAACTTCCGGTCTGTCCCCGCGTCCTACAAAACGCAGATTTCCTTCTCCCAATCCGTTTGGAGAGTATTCTTTAAGTTTATACAAATTCATTTCAGGCAGTAAGTCAGGCAAGCCCGGAACAAGTTTGCTGACCTGCTCAAGTCTTGAAGGTTTAATGTCTCCCGTCAAATCCATTGCAGGAATTTTTTTGCCTGAAGAGGTTAGCTTTCCGTTTATTGTCAAATCAATATCTTTTGCTTTAATAGTTGTATCTTTAAAATCTACTCCGCCGTTTATTGTGTCAAAATTTATTTTTACCGAGAGTACGTCAGGGAATATTATTGACGAAGGTTTGTCCTCTCCTATAATTTCTAAGTTTTCGGTGGTTAGATTAGAGAATACTCTTTTGTGATAATTTTTTGTAATTTGTGTGTCAGAACTAAAATTAATCTTACCGCCAAGTTTTTTGTATTTGTCCTTAGATAGTATTGCAATGTAATCCGAAATGGATGACAAATCAAAATCTTTAATTTCTGCGGACAATTTCAATTTATTTTCATTCAGCTTGTTTAAAGGCAGGTTTATATCAAAATCAACAAAATAATTCGTGGATTTTTGGTCTGTTGTAAAAGTTCCTTCGGTTGAAAGCTGCAACTTATCATTTTTCAGATACTCACCATTATTCAGGTATTTACCGTTTAGGGAGACTTTTTTGTTATTAAGTTTGTCATCAAGATTTAAATTGTATTCCCCAAGATTTGTATTTATTTTTTCTATAGAGAATTTGTTATCTTTTTTTTCAAATTTTAAAGGGTAATCGCCAAGGTAAAATTCTTTA
>JAFUUT010000038.1 GCA_017477685.1 bacterium
ATCCGTTAAATCTCTTATATTATTTATTGTTTTTTGAAAATTCCCTTTGCCGCGAATAAGATCATTTATTTCTTCTGTTCCGTCTAAGCTGATTTGTATATGGTCTGTTTTTTTGTTTAAAGTATCGCAAAGAAATTGTGTATAATCTTTATTTATAAGAGTTCCGTTAGTTAATAATTCTAAAATCACATTACTAGATTTTATATATTTAATTATTTCTTTAAGATGCGGAAGGGTAAAAATTTCACCGCCTGTCAAAATACAGTTGACAATATTCGCTTCTTCAATAAAATATTTGAGAATTTTATGTATCTGCTCATAAGTTAAATCCTTATCCGGACAATATTTTTGGGGTTGATTGTAAAAAAAACAATGCTTACAGCGAAGATTACAATCAGATGTAAGTTTAAATATCAGAGTGTAGGGATACTTGTGTTTAAAATCGGTATTCTCTTGTGAATAATTTCTTATAATTTCAAAGATGCTCGGCTTTTGATCTGCAATAGAAAGAATACTTTTCTGATTATAAAGGTAGTTAAAGCATAATTCTAAATCGTTATCAAAATTTTTAATTACTGATTTGTTCGGCATAAAGTTCAACGCTCCAACAACTGACAACTAAACAAAGCATAATAAGAGAATTACTTATTATGCTTTGTTTTTAGATAATCATTTTATGGAATAGCTCCGCAAGGATCCAGACTGTAACCACAATAGGTAAGTGATGGTTTTTTAGTCCCCTTTTGTACTTGTGGTTGAGGTTCTATTGTTTTTGGCAGTTCTTTTATACCTTGTCTATGTGCTTTTAATGCCCTTTGAACATGCCGTTTAACTTTGCCCAAATCCGGACTAACAACGAGAACTTTCATACTACCTCCTTAGCTTGATAATAAACACATATGCAGTAAACCAATGACATGATATAAATAACTAATGTTAATGTCAATATAAATTATATGCTTGTGTAAAGGTATGTAAATTCAGGATTATCTCTCTTTACGTGGGTTGTATATTTACTTGTGGAGTTTTTCTATATAATCTTTAATTTCGGGCAGAATATATTTGTTAAATTCTTCTTCTGTGTAGCCGTATTTAAGGCAGTGCAGAATATTTTCTTTTGGCAAATACATTCTTCCCAAAGCAAACGGGGCATCTTCGTATTTGCCGCCCATTTTCAGCCATTGTTCACATTCTTTATTATATTGCGGATGCACAAATCTAAAACCGAGTTTGTAATAAAATCCGCCCGGCGCTGTTACTCTGTCTTCACAGCAGGCTTCCAACATTACTCGCCCTTTTGTATCAGGATCTTTTAAGCTTTTTTCAACAAGCGATTGTATTTTGAATGTTCCGTCTCCTTTTTTGGCGGCGTGAAGTTTATCTAATACGTAGTGAGGAGTGAAAACATAATCACTTCCTTCCTTTCTCAGATAATCTTTTGGCATAAAATCAGGAAGAAGACACAATCCTCCTTCGCCCTTGTGGGTTTCGCAAATACAAAATCTGCTATATACCGGCAGGGGCTTAGATTTTTTAGCTATTTGTCCGGACAACTCGGAACAGTATTTTAAATCTTTGCCAATCGGTATATTAGGACTTGTTCTTGCCAATTTTTTGCCAAGTTCCTTGCAGCCTGTTTTTATACAATTTAATGCGACATGTTGTATTATCATTTTTCCGCCTATATTATTAATAAGGTAATTTTATTATGATAATTGCGTTTTTGAATATAAATATTAATGAATGTAAAAAAATAACTCAAGTATTCGACTTGAGTTATTTAATGTTTATATGAGTTATTTTTTTATCAATACTGTTTTGTGTTTTATATTAAATTCTTTTCTGTCTTCGTTGAGGGTGTTGAGCAATTTTTGATAATATTCATCTTCCTGTTTTGTAGTGTTATTACGAACCCAAACGCCATATTTTATACATGCAGGCGGAATTTGAGATTCCTTAATGAATTTGTATTTAGCTTTAGGCAAATCATTTGCTATGGCAAATTTATCCAAATCCTTTATAGATTCTGTATATGAGTTTTTCAATATTCCAATATTTTCGCCGTCAAGCCAGAATAGGGTAATTTGGTCAAATCCTGCTTGTTTGTATATGTTTTTGAATATTTGGATACATTTTTTTACGTCTTGTTCGTTTATTAAGGAGTATATTTCATTGTTGGC
>JAFUUT010000039.1 GCA_017477685.1 bacterium
ATTATCAATTATCAATTTTGTCCATTGTCCCGGCATAATATGCCGGCATATCTTCCCCCTCTAGGGGGATTGAGGGGGTCTTACTTCTCCGCTCCTAACACGTTGTACTCTTTGCCGTCGCGCAGAATGATCAACTGACCATTGCGTACCACCTTAACCGCCTTGCCTGTGCTTTGGATATTCTCAATTGCCGTTGCGCTACGCGGTACGCGGTTGGTAAGGTTTGCACTGGAGGAGATAGCAATTCCTCCTGTTGTATAAACCAATTGACCTACTACATCAGCTTTAGCCGGAATAGCCTCGCCGATAATATCGCAATTTTCAGGTACCTGAATACGTGCCGTATTATCACCTTGTTTGATATTAAACCAACCTTTTGCAAATTCGTTTTTATCTAAATCAGTGAACTCAACTTCGGTCAGTTTGATAATAGCCGGTCCTAAGTCATTCATATTTGCAATATTCGTTTCGATAGGAGATATTGCATTTCCGGAGCTAACTTTTGTCGGGAAATCATAAGCATATGCAGTGATAAATCCACGAGTGTAATCTTCTTCTGCTATACGTTGAATAACTACTTTTTCCAGTTTATCCCCTATTGCCAATTCGCACTTACCATATTCATTGTAGATAAAAGCACCGGTAGCATCTTGAAGTACCCATATTCCATCAATAGAACCCACAACAATTGGCTGTGTAGCCAAAACAGATGGCTCTCCTTCTGTGAGTGATGCAATAGCTGCGATGTTTTCTGCGCTCGGCATAGGCGCAACGGCATTCCAAGTAACGTTGATTACTTTGTTGGTTGCGTCTTCAGAGGACAGAGTAATCTTTGCACTTCCTTCGCCTGCTGCGGTGGCGGTCAAGGTCAAACTAACCGCTGCACCTTCTTCTGCTTCAGCTGCCTCTTTGGTTACAGAAGCTGCTGAAACAACCAATTGTGCATTGTTCGAAGCAATGGAAATAGCGCCCTTTAAGTTGCTGCCCTTGATGGTCAAATTCTTATTGGCAGCTTCATTTACATTGACATTACCGAAACTAAAACTCTGATCTGCAATAATTGTCGGCGTTTCGGGCTGCGGTGTGCTACCCCCTTCCCACAAATCTGCCCAGGAAGTGGTCACTTTCAGCTCGTCAATAAACATATTCGGTTTGACACTAGATACAGATATAAGCATCATACTGCCGAATGTCGGAGCATCAGCTTGGCTTATCGATCCTTTTTGCGTTACACCGCTTTGCAACGTATCTTGTTTGCTTGTCAGGGTGTACTTGCCGAAATCATCCTTGCCCGGATTGATATAGAGGAAGACGCTGTCGTTTTTATCTCCCTCTACGTAACGGTACTCGGTTACAACCAAATAGTTGGTGTTGAATTTCATATCTCCCGTCCAAGGCTGGAAATTGGTGGCTTCGTTCAGTTTGGATACAGCGAGTTGAAAACTTGTTTCGTCATCTCCTAGACGCATATTCAAACGCAGAAATCTATCCGCGCTGGTGTTGTTGAGAGAAGCGGTGCCTTTTCCGAGAGCCCAAATATAATCGCGAGAACTTTGAGCGTATGCGCCCACGGAACTTACATTGAGAATACCTGCTACAAACACGGATTTGACACTACCGTCATTAATTGTTATCGATTTGGATAGCGGAGTAGCAGCTGCTTTAGCAACAGCTTTGTACCATGCAGATCCGGTTTCATCCGTGGCAGATTTATAACCGGCATAGGTTAGATCGGTTTCCTGACTTACATAAATACCGGCTCCACTTAAATTAACATTGGTCCATCCTGTTTCTGCAATAGGATTGGCCATTACATTGTCATTGGTTGCTAATGTTTCTGTTGTTTGTGCGAAATGCTCATTTAATAGCACCTCTGCATTCATTGTGCTTACAGCTATCACTGCCGCACATACAAGAGTAAAAATCTTTTTCATACGCGTTAAATAATTAAATAATGAATAAAATGTTATTTATAAGCAATAAATTTGCTGCAAAGATACAACTTTTTTTTGACATACGCAAATTTTTTACAGAAAA
>JAFUUT010000040.1 GCA_017477685.1 bacterium
TATATGAATAAAAAAAATTGCGTAAGTTGGATAAAACATTAAGAATTGTAAAAAAGAAAACTGTACTAGCAAAAAATTATCTTGAGGATTTTTTATAAAACCAAAATGTAAAAGGAGAATTCTATGCGTATAGCCCCTATTTATAATTCAATACCCATTCAATATGCATTCAAAGGTACTTTAGATGATTCTGTTAAAAATCACATAAATAAAACTGCAAAAACAGAAGAACACAAAGTTGTTGCAAACAGTACCATAGAAGAGCTTGAGAATTATATGCAAAAATTACATCCTAATACAGTACTGCGCAAAAAGGCAAGACCTCAGGATCAAGTGGAAATGTACAACTACTTGTTAGATATAACAATACCTTTCACAAGAAAGTCAAGTATGCTAAAAAGAGGCGATGTAAAAATACGTATCCCTGATCCGTATCCGTATTATCTGTCTAAAAGATCTGTAATGTCCTGCAGACAATTTAGCGAAGGGTTAAACAAAATATCCCCGGACAATGTGGATGCTTTGTTTGTATATGAGGCATTAAAACAACTTGAAATAAATGCCAAAGCCTCATCAAGATCCGCAAAAGCATGGTACAAAACAAATAAACTTATGGATTTAATAATTGAATACCAAAAGAATGCAAATATTGATAAACGGATAACACGAGAACAGTTACGAGAAATCGTAAAAAATGCCTAGTGTCAAAATCTTTACTTAGTATGTATTTGTAAGCCGTGCTAAATAAAATTTTTTAAGTTACAATATTAGTGTGAAGAAATTTTTTAATATATTTCTAATATTTGTATCGTTATTTGTCAGCTTGGGGTGTAATGCACAAGGGCTGTCAGTTGATAATTTGCACAAGGAATCTTGTGATATTATTTCAACAAAATCTTTTCCGTCTGATGCGGAAGTTTTTGGAAATTTTGACAGCAACGAAACTTCTATTGCATCGTCTAATTCTCATTTGACGGATATTTTTGCTCAGCGTAAAAATGACGGAATAGATATTGGTCCGTATTCGTATCAAATTATTGGTAATAAAAGTGTAAAAAATGTTGTGCCGAATTCATATTCGAATTTACACGACATTTTAAATAATATATCTTCCTATTTAGAACACGAAATTATGATTGGCGCTCCTTAGTAATTTTTCTCTTTTTGTTAATAAATACTTTAATATATGGAGAAAAATATGAATATAGAATTGTTAAAAGACGGTTGTTTTTTAATGATTATTGGTATGGGTTCAGTTTTTGTGTTTATTGAACTTATGATTTTGATGATGCATATCAATGCCAAAATAGTAGGTTTTTTAAATAAAAAATTCCCGGAAATAATTGAAGAAGATAAATATTCTTCTGCTAAAAAAACATCCGCAAATGATGCAGAAATAGCATTGGCAATTGCTTGTGCTTTTGCCCAAAAATATAGTAACTAAGGAGAAAATAAAAATGGAAAATAAAGAAGAAACTAATAAAAAACCTCAAAACAATGCATATGTAACAGATGCCATAGGACCAATGATATTTGTCATTGTTGCCGTTGTGGTAATGATTGTTGCAGGTTATTTTATGAAATAACGGACAATTGTTAAAAAGGGGGATTATATTAAATCAATCCCCTTTTTTATTGCTCGAAAAATTATTGTTTTAATAAATAAAATTTTGTAGTAATATAAATTCAACATTGTGTATGTGTGTACTAAAAAGGAGAAGAATAAACATGTTGAAATTTTTGAAAAGAGAATTGAATGAGTTCAGAGCCTTTGCAGTTCGCGGAAACGTGATTGACATGGCTGTAGGTATCATTATAGGTGCTGCATTCGGGAAAATCGTTGATTCACTGGTTAATGATGTAATTATGCCGCCTTTAGGCTGGTTAATGGGTAAAGTTGATTTTACAAATATGTATTTTACCCTTCCTGTTGACGGGAATTTTACTTCGTATCCGTCATTAGAAGCCGCAAAAGCAGCAGGTGCTGTTACGATTAACTACGGTGTATTTATTAATACATTGATAAGTTTCTTGATGGTTGCATTTGCTGTATTTCTACTTATCAAAGGTATTAACAAATTGCAGGCTGCTGCGAAGAAAGATGCACAAGATGCAGAAGATGCAGCACCAACTCACAAAACTTGTCCTAAATGTTTCTCAGAAATTGACATTAGAGCAACAAGATGCCCTCATTGTACAACTGAGTTATAATGGTTTTGTTTAAATAATTACAAAAAGCGAGTTCTATCCGGAACTCGCTTTTTTGTAGTTTTAATATCCGAATCTCATTGGAATGTACGTATTACTGTAACTAGGGGTATAGTAATTTACTTTGGTTCTTCCATAAGGTGAATAAGTTCTTGTCGTATATCTCGGAGTAATTATTTTAGTTGTTCCGTTATATGATTTACTTATCAAAACATCATTAGGATTGTATACGGTAGGATTAGTATATGTTTTGGGGTACACGGTAGTTGTAGTGTATGTCGGGTATCTGTTGTGGTAATAAGTATTCCCGTAATATGGTCTGTTGTAATAATATCCTGTCGGTACCGTAATAGTAGTTGTACCGGCTAAACCCATCGGGCAAACAGTAAAAAATGCTAATAAGATTAAGAATAATTTCCTCATAATAATAAACTCCTGAATTCTTTTCATATTATAAACTATTTTCATGTATTTTTCACCTCCGCTTGATTGGTTATTCGCAAGAATATATTTTTGTAGTATAATAACTTAGTCAAGCAAATGTCGGGATGGCGAAATTGGTAGACGCGCATGATTCAGGTTCATGTGGGTAACACCTTGAGGGTTCGAGTCCCTTTCCCGACATTACTTATAAAAGATTTTAGACCAAATGTTATAGGTATAGGTATAACCTTTCAGGACAGTTTTCAGTTGTAGGTCAGGCTTTAGCCTGACAAAAACTATTTTAATGATATTGAGTTTCAACCATAGGTTGCGAAATTTTATGATTCAATGTTTAGAATGATATATAGGCATTAACAAACGTGAATAATTCAAAGGGGTTGATTTTATATTTTCAGCGTTACATAATTGGTTGTCGAGAATTTTCGATGTGCGAGGATATATCGCGGGATGGAGCAGTCTGGTAGCTCGTCGGGCTCATAACCCGAAGGTCGTTGGTTCAAA
>JAFUUT010000041.1 GCA_017477685.1 bacterium
ATTTCCTCAATCTTGCGTTCTTCAAGTGAGTTTTTAAACGCGGATTGAATTTTTTCAATATCTATTTCATCAAGCTCCGCAGGCAGAAAAGAGCTGTCATATTTTAATGATAAAACTTCACTATCACTGATAGTTTTATGCATTTGTGCGGCTATTTTTTCGATTTCTTTGAGGTATTTTCTTCTGATATATATAATGTTGCTGCCCGAAATTGAGAGCTGTTCGTTAAAAACATCCATCAATTTTTCATTAAAGTTTCCTGTTTTAGCGCATTCTTTTAAGAAATTGTTTTTTTGTATTCTGATTTTGTCATATTTTGAAAGTCTTTCATCATATGCGGGATAAACTTGAGAGATAGCCCTGTCAAGCCAATCACGCCTATCTTGCGGCGCACCGCGCAAGAGTAATAAATCGGAACTTGAAAAAAGCACTGTTGTCAAAACAGATTTAAAATCTTTTACACTGGATTTTGTTCCGTTTATTTTTAGTTCTCGTTTTTTATCCTTTGTATATATAAATTGCAAATCCGTATCTGTGCCTGATTTAAACACTTTTGCACAGATTTTACAAAAATCATTATCAAAATTTATAAGTTCCGTTAGATTTGAAGTTCTTGGAGTTTTAAGAGTTGAGAGGAAATAAATACTCTCAAGAATGTTAGTTTTACCTTGTGCATTTTTACCTATGATAAGAGTTTTGTTCTTATCAAAATTTAATATTGTATCAGAACAATTTCTATACGCATTTAATTGCAAATACCCTAACTTCATAAGATTATTATACTTCAAATATAGTATTTTTGTTTAAAACTGGACAATTTTTAGCACTTAATGGTATACTGAAAAACAGAAGAGAGTAAAATCAGAGGAATAATATATGCTACCTGTTATATCTGAAGAAATTGCGCAAACTGCTTTTGATGAAATCTTTGCAAACTTGCCTGATTGGCGAAAAAAAATGATTCATTATGTAAAAGATGAAAATCCCGAAATCAATTCTGCCATTATTGAAGCGGCAAATAAAACAAGCTTGGATCCAAAAGCAATAGCACTGGGAGCATATATGACATATCTTATGATGGAAATCGCAGACAGAGAAAATGATGCGGTTATAAATTATACGGAACAATAGGGGAATAATATGATTATAGAAGATTTATTAAAACAAATTGTAGATGAAGGATGCTCAGACTTGCACATATCAAGTGCACTGCCTCCTGTAAAACGTATAGACGGTAATTTGATGAGAATGACGGAACACCCTGTCTTATCATCAGAAGATGTGGAACATTTATTATTCCCTATGATGTCAAATGAACAAAGAAGAAGACTTGAACAAGATTGGGAACTTGACTTTTCATATGGTATAGAAGGTTTAGGACGTTTCCGTGTAAACTTCTATAAAGATAAAGGTTCATATGCCGGAGCATTCCGTGTAATTAACTCTGCAGCTCCAATGCTTGAAGAAATGGGAATGCCTCACATCGTAACACAGATTGCCGAAAGGCCAAACGGCTTGGTACTTGTAACAGGCCCTACAGGTTCAGGTAAATCAACTACACTTGCGGCGATGATTGATTATATTAACAGAAGCAGAGCGGAACACATTCTTACAATCGAAGACCCTATCGAATTTGTTCACACTTCAAAGAAAAGTATTATTCACCAAAGAGAACTTGGGATGGACACAAGGTCTTTTGCTAACGCACTAAGATCAGCCCTGCGTGAAGACCCTGATATCATACTTGTAGGTGAAATGAGAGACAACGAAACAATCAGCTTGGCACTAACTGCTGCAGAAACAGGTCACCTTGTATTCGGAACTCTTCACACATCTTCGGCTTCTCAAACGGTTGACCGTGTTATCGACGTATTCCCTGAAGGACAGCAGCAGCAAATACGTGTTCAGCTTTCTAACTCTTTGAAAGCCGTATTCGCACAAACATTGTTACCAAAATTGACTCCGACAGGCCAGAAAAAAGGCCGTATCATGGCTCAGGAAATAATGGTTGTAACACCTGCTATTTCAAACCTTATCAGAGAATCCAAAGCATCTCAAATATACTCAACACTTCAAACAAGTACGGGGTCAGGTATGCAAACTCTTGAAGCTGCCCTTGCTGATTTGGTTAACAACAAACTTATTACTTTGGAAGATGCAATGACAAAATCATCTAAACCATCAGAACTAAAAAGACTTTTACAAGG
>JAFUUT010000042.1 GCA_017477685.1 bacterium
TCTTGTAAAAATTTTATTTTTTTTTCTTGGGAATCTTTATCTTCGGTTAATTTAAATAATTTTATTTTTCCTTTTCCTAGATTTGTATCAAATCCCCCTGCGAAAAAAAATTCAGTTCCTTCAGGATTTACATCTATATCATCGTTGATGTCATTAAACTTTTATATTATTTTAAAAATATATATTTTATAAAATAAATTTAAAGTGCACGAACCGCCGGAAGGACGAGCTCATCGCCGGCGCCGGATTTATTTAAACGTATTGTTGAAATTTGGTCATCAACCTCATTTATGTTACTCATAACTCTTATTGCGCCTATTTTAGCGCCGTTTTTATCTTTTATAGCCTTTGTCAGCGCCATAATCTTTTCTTTTCTATTAATTCTTCCGACAAATCTTGCGATACCTGCTTCGTTTTGCATTGCCTCATCATAGTCGGGCATACTCTGATCCTCAACAGAAAATCCGCTCGATGAAAGAATAACTTTTCCCTTTGTATCGATAATCCAGATTGTTGTTGATTTCTTCAAGGAATATGAATCAACAAATTCAGCAGCAGATTCTTCAAGCGAGTTACCTTTTTCAATATTATTCTGAAAATAGCTGACAGCCGAATCAGAAGCACCTGAACTTACAATGTTTTCAACGCTGTTATAGTAGTAATTCTTAATTGCAACAGAAGATAATATGAAAGTGATTAAAAATAGAATAGCAATAACGCCGATAATATTTATCAGCCATCTGCGCGTTATACCGTCTATCTTGTTATTCTTAATCTTTGAGATTAACTTTTTAATCTTTTCAGTTATTGAGTTTGCAATTTCTTTCATTTATGATTTAGATTCCTGTTATTCGTTACCTGTTATCCATTTATAGCCGAGTCCCCATATAGTTACAAGACGTTTAGGACTTGACGGATTATCTTCAATTTTCATTCTCAGACGTCTTATATTAACATCAACTATCTTTTCATCGCCAAAATAGTTTTCGCCCCATACCTGCTGCAGAATATCGTTTCTTGAAAGAGCAGCATTCGGGTTTTTGAAGAAATACTCAACTATCTGGAATTCAACCTGAGTAAGCTCAATGATATTCTTATTCTTGGTAAGTGTTCTGTTTCTGAGATTGAGTTCAAATTCATCAAGAATTATGCTGTCGCCGGTTGTATCATTCTTTCTGAAACCTCTTGTCATCTCAACTCTTCGGTAAACAGCGTCAACTCTTGCCATAAGCTCAGACGGTGAAAACGGCTTGGTTACATAGTCGTCTGCTCCGAAAAGAAGTCCTGTTACCTTATCCATTTCCTGGGTTTTTGCACTAAGCATAATTATTCCAAGATCAGATGAGCATTTTCTAAGCTCCTTGCATACTGAAAGTCCGTCAAGTTCAGGCATCATTATGTCGAGAATGGCAACATCAAATCCTTCCTCATCTTCGTGAAATTTATGAAGAGCAACAACACCGTTTTGCGCCTGCTCAACAGTATATCCGCTTCTTGTTAAGTTAATTACAATAAACTCGCGGATAGATTCTTCGTCTTCAGCAACTAAAACTTTTTTCATACTTCTTCTCCTCATATTGATTTTATATATGTTTTCAAATCTTTTATTGTTATATCTATATCAGGATTATCGCCTGTTTTCGCCAGATAATAGTATCCCGAATCGTCAAGAACAGTGGTATAACCCTCAAACTTTCGTTTGTCATACGTCGCCTTTAAAACCGGAACTATTCTGAAAGCCTCAATTCTACTGTCTTTTGAGCTTACGCTCATAATTCTTGTTTTTTCATCATATCCGACAGAAATCTTGTCAATATACTTATCGGGAATGATAACAGTATATCTGTCACTTACTGAACAAAGGGTATAGTCAGTATGAATCAGAATTGATTTTTTATAAACCTTCCAGTCAATACAGGAAATCTGTATCGGAAGCGATGACAGCTTTTTATCATTTGGAACTTCGATTATACCGTCGGAATTAATATCCCTGCTGGTAATCATAACATTTCTCGCAGTATCCTTCGTTCTTCCGCTTGAATAACTGTAAAACGGTGAAATAATCGTTCCGTATGCATCCGACCAATAAACAATTTCAGTAAGCATAGATGAGCCGCTTGATGAAATTGCATCAGCATAAACTCTGTTATAATCGTTTTCTATTTCTTCAACTTTAAGCTCGTTATAAGAACTTATATGGGAATCAAGCTTAGTTTCACCAAGGATTCTCAGTTTACCATATAAATATGAGCAAGCCTCAGCTCCTGCATATGATGAACTGCCGTTTCCAAGTTTAAAAACAAGAAGCTCATCAACGGAGTCGTTATTAATATCAACAGCAATATAATTATTTACCGTTATGCTCTCGCCTATCTCCGAAAGAGATATTTTATCCTTTTTTTTCTTAACCTCATAAACGCACATTTCGTGGCTTGATGAATTTCTTATAACGAGCTTAAAGTTGAAGAAA
>JAFUUT010000043.1 GCA_017477685.1 bacterium
AAAGAGCTTTTAAAGCTTCCCTGCGTGTACTTTTCAAAATGTTAACCGCCAAAGTTTTTTGTTTTTTCTTTAATTGTCTGATTTGTTCACTCATAACATGCAAATTGCCTGTTTTTTGAATATCTGCTTCAATTTTTCTGAGTTTCCATTTTTCCGTAACATAATCAAGTTCAACTTTGAGTCTGTCGAGGCTTTCAGAATCAACAGAAAAATCTTTCAAATTAAGAATTTTTTTAAGACTTCTTAGGCTCGACATATTTGCAAATGAAGCAAAAAATCCTGCCTTTTCCATGTTATCTGTCAGAGTTTTTATTATATTATTGACACTATCTATTTCTGCTTTTTTCAACGGACGTTTGATATATTGAATTTCGCCGACAGTAATAGAATGTTCTTTAATTTCTTTGCTCAAATCGTGCCATGCTTTTTCAAGTTTGATTATATGTTCGCATTTGCTTTCTGTTTCTCTCAGGATATCAAGATGTTGTTTCATATCCTTGACATCTGAGAAGATATAATCTTCAACATCATCGTCAAGATCTGCTTTTCCTGAAATCAAATCCTGAAGTTGCAGGCTCAATTGTTTTTGATAATTGGCTCTGCCTGCTCTGAGTGCCAAATACGGTGCACCAAGATCATTCAATCTCTCTGCCACAACATCTACAGCCTTATCCATACGAGAAGCGACAAGAACTGTTTTTCCGTTAGCAATCAAATGTGCGACAAGGTTTACGATTGTTTGAGATTTACCCGTTCCCGGAGGACCCTGAACGGCAATGAATTTGTTATTTTCAATATTTTTGATAACTTTTTCCTGAGAATCACTCAAAGACAATGGGGTAACAGGATAAAACGGTTCATCATCAGATTTGTTTGAATTCTTTTCAACAGCCTGATTAAACTCGTCATTAATTACGCTCAAAGTTGTTTCTCTATATACTCCTGAAGGTTTTTCAGCAATTTGCAAAAGCTCATGCAAAACCCCCGCAGTAACCGCAGGACGTTTTGTCAAAATAATTGCGCTCTGATACGTTACGCAAAGTTTTTTCAAATCCCCTTCATAGCGTTGCTTTTGCTGTTGAATATCATCCTCTATAATTTCATCCAAATTTTCGCCTGTAATCTGAACATCAGACAAATCAACCTGCGGTGTTTCATCCCTTGAGACATTATCTTCATCCGCATCTTCAGAATTGTCCATGGAAATTTCAACATCAGGAATTAAAGATTTTAAAGTAGTTAAGAATACATCCATTTTTTCTTTTGTGATAGGCAAATCAGGAACAACATCCAAAATCCCTTCCAAAAATGAATCTACTTCATCATCGTCATCACTTTTTTTCATCAAAGAAGCTAAAGCACCTGTATTTAAAGACAAAATATCTTCTTGTCTTATACAATTTATATTGACACCGTTTCGCTCAAGCTTGCACGGTACATACAAAAGCGGTGTTAAAAACTCATTACGGCGTTTTGACCTCCCGTTACACCCGACCAAAAACATATAACCGTATATCAAATATTTATCACGAGTATTGTTTTCGCTCTGAATCATAAGTTCGGTCAAATTTGCATTTGAACCGTCAAGTTTTAAATAGTCTAAACCCTCTGTCAGCAGAGTTTCTTTTTCTTTCAAGAAAATCCATTTGTTATCCTTATCGCCCTTAAGATTTCGGAAAGTAGAGCTTTTTACTTCTTCACGAACACAATCGTGTAAATATTGGCTGACTTTCTTGATAAAACTATTATTAAATGCCGAATTTAGTGCTTTCGTAGCTTCTTGTAACATTGTTCCCTCACCCGCCATTCAGAGCTTACTTTGTAAAGATTCTCCGCTTCGCTCAGAATGACTTATACAGGCGAAGAACCCATGTTCTTTTTTCTATTCTACTCTATTTTATGGGAAAATCAACTATTTCACATCATAAATTTATATGATGTTCAGATTTTTTAAATTTAGTATATCTATATGACAAATAAAAAATCATTATTTTATATAATGACAGAATGGAAGAAGTCGCAGTAGATAAAAAATATCTTGATTATATAGACAATTTTATTGAGCAAATTACACCTTTGCTGCCAAAAGATGTAAACAAATTGCAGCAAAGTTATCTTGTAAGCAATATAAAATATTCAACAATTTTACTGGCTTCTTCTATGGAAACAGACCCTATTTTCAAGAGTTTGGTCTTTGAAAGACAGTGTTTATTTATCAGAATAATGGGAGAATGGTCTTTTCACAAAGAAATTGACCTGTTTCGTTCAGGAATCCCTGCAAAACATTGGCGTAATGTGATGCAAAAAATTTGGTACACCGTTTGGGAGGTTATGTATGCGTGTATTCAAAATTCTGCGCCGGATGATGTTTTGTTATCTATAATTGAACGATATGTAAACAGAACATACAATTATGCTATAGAAGATTTGAAACAATCTAATATTATTGATGAAGCAATAGAAGAAAAAGCTAAAGAGCAATCTAATATTGAAATTATGGCGCAAGAATATCGAGAAAAAATTCAAAAACGTAAAAATAAAAAAATTATCTATTATGCTTTACTCTTTGTATTAATTAGTGTTTTAGTTTCAGTATCTGTTATATATTTTAAAATATATGGTGTTATTGGAATTTTGGTAGCAATGATAATTTATAATATCTTTATGTATGAGCGAAAACGATAATTGCAATATAAAATTTTTTGTCTTGTAACCATTTTTAACATGTGCCTTGCAAAAAAGTATTTTTAAGTTATTATGTATTTACATTGGTAAGAATACTAGCTAGAAAAGGAATAATATTATGGCAAAACATTGTGAAATATGCGGAAAAGCTCCAATCAAAGCAGCTAAAAGAACTTTCTCAAATATACAAGTTGTTCACACACAGGAACCAAACTTGCAAACAGTTAAAGCTATTGTAAACGGTACAACAAAAAGAATTACAGTTTGTACATCTTGTATAAAAGCAGGTAAAGTTAAAAAAGCTTAATCGCTTTTTCGTAAATTATAGTATTTGAAAAAGAAGTCTTGTTAAAAGGCTTCCTTTTTTGTAAACATTAAAAAAAAATTAAATAACCTTGTTTATTCAATTTGATACTTTATAATTAAAATATATAATGTAGCAGAGAGGTTATAATTTATGCCAAATAAAGATTCTAATCCTTTTTCAAATGAGGAAATAGTAAAAGAAGAAACAAATTCAGAACCTGAAAAACAGGAAGCTCAAGAGAATAATGAAGAAACAGACGGCGCAGAGAATAGTGCAGATAGCGAACTTCAAAAGAAGTTTGATGCATTAAGCCAGCAATATGTCAGATTGGCTGCCGATTTTGATAATTTCAGAAAACGTCAGGAACAAGAAAGAGAAAATCTTTTAAAATTTGGTACTGAAAATGCTTTGACTAAGTTAATTGAGGTTCTTGATAATTTTGAACGTGCAAACAAAGCACTTGAAAATGTTGATGATTGCGCAAAAGTTAAAGAAAGTTTTGATTTAATACAAAAACAAGTTTTTGAAACATTATCTTCATTAGGTTTGGAAGAAATAAAAGCTATTGGTGAAGAATTTGACCCTAATTTCCATGAGGCAGTTATGCAGACCCCAACATCCGAACACCCTGAACACACAGTTATTGCTGAACTTAGAAAGGGTTACAAAATGGGTGACAAAGTATTAAGACCAACAATGGTAAATGTTGCTGCCGCAGAGTAGTTGTAGTATAAATAGTAGTAGGAAAGTATTGAAAGATAATGGCAGATTTTTATGAAATATTAGGGGTATCAAAAGATGCTTCAAAAGACGAAATAAAATCAGCGTTTCGCAAAAAAGCGAGAGAACTTCATCCTGATGTAAATAAAGCTCCGGATGCAGAAGAAAGATTTAAAGAACTCGGTAAAGCATATGAAACTTTATCAGATGATAACAAACGTGCAACATATGACAGGTACGGCGAAGACGGTTTAAAAAATGCGGGATTTGATACGGGCGGTCCTTTTGCAGGTGGTTTTGGTGATTTGAATGATATTTTCGAATCCTTTTTTGGAGGATTTGGAGGTTTTGGTTTTGGCGGCGGGGTTGACCCGAATGCTCCGCAGCGCGGTGATGATTTACGCTATGATATAAAAATTTCTTTTGAAGAAGCTGTAACAGGTATAAATAAAGAAATAAAATTTGAACATACGGAACAATGCCCTGATTGTAAAGGTACCGGTGCTAAAAAGGGTACATCTAAAAAAACTTGTCCGCATTGTCACGGTTCAGGACAGATTAAGAATGTTACCAGAACACCGCTCGGTAATTTTGCTCAAATAACAACCTGTCCTCACTGCCACGGCAGCGGTCAGGTTATAGAAAACCCTTGTGACACTTGCCAAGGCAGCGGTTTTGTAAGTAAAGAAAGAAAAATCGAAATAAAAATCCCTGCAGGTGTTGATAACATGTCAAAAATGCGTGTTGCAGGAGAAGGTGACTGCGGTATAAACGGCGGCCCGAGCGGTGATTTGTTTGTTGTAATTTATGTGGAGAGTTCAAAATATTTTAAACGTGATGGAATTAATGTATTTTCCGAATTGGAAATTTCTCCGGCTCAAGCTGTTATGGGCGATAGTATTGTAATAAAAACTGTCGATGGCGAGAAAGAAATTCAAATTCCGTCAGGTGCTCAGCACGATAGTATAATTAAAGTAAAAGGTGCGGGTATTCCTGTGATTTCCAGACCTTCACAAAGAGGGGATCATATAGTAATATTAAAAATAAAAATACCAAAACATCTTAATGAAGAAGAAAAAGAGTTATACCAAAAACTGTATGAATTACAGACCGGTAAAAAAGCTCAAGAACAAAAATCTATTATGTCAAAAGTAAAAGGAGTTTTTAAATAATATGAAAAAATTATTACAGGCTTTGTTTATGTGTTTGTTGACTTGCTGTCCGGCATTATCTGTCGAAGTTCCGAAAGATATTCAGGATTTTGTAAATGAGTCTTTTCCGCAAACAGATTTCAGGTTTGACGGTGCGGTAATACTTCCTGATAATACAATGTATTTGCCTGTATTTCCTTCGAAAGAAGAAGATGTTTCAAATATAGAAATCAAAAGTACATATCCAAAAGGACAAACTCTAAAGCAAAAACCTGATATGGTAATTTTTAATAACAGATTTTCTTTGTTAAAAGTAATAAACACAAATGGGAAAAAGACAGTATTAAATATGGTAAATCCGCCTGATGAACTTCAATCAGGCCTTTTGCCTCAAGATATTATGCTTCCGAAAGGGCTGGTTTTCCCTGAAAGTTTGAAAGGTATTATTGGTGATATTGATGTCGGTATGACTGAAGAAACCGGACTTCGTATTACCAATCCAAAAAACAGAAAAGACGGAAATACTGTTCCCGTGGATCAGTTGAAAAATAAAAACTTTTATATAGCATCCGGCATAGGCAGAAATATTCAGGTCGTTGAATCGGATTCTAAGATAGCTGATTTTGCTCTTGAGCAAGATAATATTATCAATGATATGAAGGGTTACAATGGCAAATTTATGCTTGTGACTTATTTCGGGTCTTCAATTATGAATGTTATCTCTCTTATGGACGAAAAAGTTATTAAAAAGGTAAATTTTGAAACAAATCCGGAGCAAATACTTATTGATAGTGATAATAAAGTTGCTTATATTTCATCAGGTTCTGATTCAAGTATTTATGTTTTCAGTCTTGAGACAATGACTTTAAAAAGAAAACTGAAAATAAACGGTTTATGTGAAAAATTATCTTTGAGCGCAGACGGAACAAAGATTTTTTATGTAGACAGAAATAAAAACGATATATGGGCGATAGAACTTGATAATAATTACAAATTGAAAAATATAGGTATGTTTCCTAATATTTCCGAAATCGCATATGTAAACGGCAAAATTTATGTTATCAGTCGTACGCAAAACAGGCTTGCAATAGTTGATTATGAAACATTAGAACTTGTTAAAGAACTCGAAGTTTGCGAAAAGCCTATTGATTTGTATGTTCAGGGAAATGAGTTATATATTCTTGGCGCGCAGGATAATATAATGGAAGTTCTTGATACAAATGATGATGTAATAACGGATAAATTGTATTTGAATACAAATTCTTTTGCGACAAATATTACCCCTATAGAGGGTACTTCAATGATAATGGTTACAAACGCTCGTCCGGGCATGTATTCTGTTGTTGATACGGAGTACAAAGATATTATCAAAACAAGTCCTCTTAATGTTCCGGTCAGATCTATTGTAGTTTTAGATAAGGTGAAAACAATTAAATAACAGGCAAATTATTATAATTTTGTTTTCACGGTAAATATTCTATTTTAAAACTTGTATGTAAATTATTATTAAGGGCATTTATATAAAAAGCAATATTTTTTCCTAAAAATTTTTTAAATATATACGGGGAAAATTATATTTAGGAGAAAAATATGACAGATACAAAATTAGTTATTACTAATAAGTATAGTAATAATGGTAACAGTAGCACACCAATAATAATTAATGGTAATTGTAAAATTAGTAATTATAAACCAGGAGAAGCAAAACCTGAGTATTTTATTTTTGCAGATATTAAAAATGGCAAATGTGATATTCAGCAGAAAAACGGCAATAAAGGTGCTATTGATTTTTCTAATGAAAAATATAAATTAGTGCAAAAAATTGCGGCAGCATCAAACGCAGATGGCAAGACAGTCTTATCATTACAAGATTTAAATGATATGGATAAAAAGAAACTTGGGTTGGATGATACTTTTGTTATAAAAAAAGATATCCCTGCAGGAGTTGCATCTATTTACAAAAAAGCTGGTAATAAATTGACTACGTATTTACGTATTGATTTTGAAACTAAAAATGATACAAATTTAACTACAGAAAGTACAAATTATGCAACTTTACCGTTCATTCGTCGTGAACTCGGCTATGGTAACGAATACGAAAACAAAATGAAGATCCCTGCAAATACAATGATAGATACTCCAACAGGATCATATATAATAGATGGTAAAGGAAAAGCTTTTAAATTTAATGCTAATACAAAAAAATGGGATAGTATTTCATCAATTGAAGGTATGGATGTTGTATCTTCAAAAGTAATTGCTTCTATCGCTGATAATGCCGGCAGTAATACAGATATGACTTTGAATAAAGCTGATTTAAAATTTAAAAAAGAAGCTACAAAAGACGTGGTTGACAGATTCAATTATTACAATGCAAAACCTGCATATTGGTCTAATTGGTGCAAAGTTGAAGGCAATACATTGGAGTGCGAAATAGAATCTGTATTTAAAATTGCAAATACTAAAAATACAAAATGCCATATAAAGGTTGCTTTTGATACCGACGTGCATAAATATATGAAAGAAAAAGAGTTCAGTGGTGGCGGTGCTAACGCAGAGAAAATATATAAACAGATTTCCGGCCCGTCATTAAACAAAAATACATTGAAATTAGTAAATGGCTTATCAGCTTCAGAATTACTTGAAGCTATAAGGGTATATAATAACCATAGAGTTGTAACTGATGTAAAAACTTCATCTATGGGAGAAAGATACAGTGGTAACGGAACATTTACTTCTATCGGAGTTGATGAGACCCCAGTTTACAATGAAAACGGAATGTTCAAGGATTTAAACGATGAATGGGGAATTGGCAAAAAAGATATATTGCCTATAATAGATAAATTAATGAAAGAAATACCAGCTTATTTGAAAGATACTTCCACATACAAAGAATTGCAAAAAGTAATAAATTCAGTTGATAGAAAAAAAGACAATGACTTTGATGATGCAACCATTCAAAAGATAGATTTATTGTTTGGGAAACTTTTAGGATAGTTATAAGTACACGAGTTTTAAATTTGTGTTAAAATGCAAATGAACAATAAGGTATTTAAAATAAAATGAATATCATTGAGACATTTGATACAACAACACAAAATATATTAAAAGAACTTGAAAAAACGCAGCATGATTTTTGGAATATTTCTCGCGTGACAGCGGAATTTATGTATAATTTCATTGTCGATGGCGGAATAAAAAGCGTTATAGAAGTCGGGACTTCTAACGGGTATTCCGGAATTTGGCTTGGCAAAGCATTGAAAAAAACAGGCGGACATTTAACAACGATAGAGTTTTATGATAAAAGAATTGTGCTTGCAAAAGATAACTTTGATAAATGCGGTGTGTCAGATGTTATAACAATTAAACAAGGGGATGCTGCGACTGTTTTAGAGTATTTACCTGAGGATTACAAAGTGGATTTTGCTTTTGTTGATGCGAATAAAAGGCAATATATTGATTTTTTCCATTTGATAGACCCCCATTTGGTCAAGGGAGGTTATATTGCTTGTGATAATGTGATTTCTCATGCCCCGAAGGTTCAAACTTTTTTAGAGG
>JAFUUT010000044.1 GCA_017477685.1 bacterium
ATGCACCTCTTTTTTTAGCATACTCAATCGTTAAGCCCTCAAAAGAATCCGTCTCAACATTTAGGATATCTTTAATACTTGCGCGAATAAGCTCCACTCTTTCTTCAACTGTCAAAAATCCCGCTTTTGCACCATTATGTGCAACAGCAATAATAACTTTGTCAAAAATTCCCGCAGCATTTTTCAAAATATCAAGATGACCGTATGTTATTGGATCAAAACTTCCCGGATATATCGCAATTTTCATAAATTACACTCCTTTTGCAGAATTATAACATAAATGTAGCACGAAGTTAATATCAAGCATTGATAATATCACGCCGAATGCAATGGTTATAAAAACGCAACGCAACCAATATTAATAATATTTAGCCCCTCACCCTACCCTCTCCCCAAAGGGGCGAGGGAAATAGGCAAGCCCTCACCATTCCCTCTCCCCAAAGGGGCGAGGGAAACAGACAAGTCCTCACCCTGCCCCTCAGCAACGCATACAGACTCGCACGCTCCACTCCGGCTCAGCACCTCGCTTTGTATCCCCAAAAGGGCGAGAGACAGTATAAAATAAAAAAAAAGCTTCTAAAAAAGAAGCTTCCTTGGAATCTGTTACAATTCCTCGTGTAAAAGGTTAGTAGGTAGAAAGTAGAAGGTAGTAGTTTATATATCCTTTATATATAGATAAAGTATTTTTTATATATAAAATTGATTAATATTTAGATGTTTGTTACAAAAATTAACAAACAGAGGAGAATAAAATATAATGCAGGAGATTATGTTTTTGTTATAATGAACATGTAAAATAAGTTTTCACATATTTAGAAAGGTGGTTAGGAATGAAATACGTATGTACAGTTTGCGGTTGGTCTACAGAATCTGATACACAACCGGATAGATGCCCTTTGTGCGGAGCTACAACATTCAAAGCTATTGGCGGCGGAGAAAAAGTATATGCTTGCGAGCACAGAGTTGGCGATGGCAAAGTTGATGATGCTGAAATTATGGAAGGTTTGAGAGCAAACTTCAACGGAGAATGCACAGAAGTAGGTATGTATCTTGCAATGTCAAGAGTAGCCGAAAGAGAAGGTTATCCTGAAGTTGCAGAAGCATATAAAAGATATGCTTTTGAAGAAGCTGAACACGCTGCAAAATTTGCAGAATTGTTGGGCGAAGTTGTTACAGACTCTACAAAGAAAAATCTTGAATTAAGAGCAGATGCTGAACATGGTGCTTGCGAAGGCAAATTGGCACTTGCAAAAAGAGCAAAAGAAATGGGATTTGATGCTATTCATGATACAGTTCACGAAATGGCAAAAGACGAAGCTCGCCATGGCAAAGGTTTTGACGGATTACTGAAAAGATATTTTGCATAATCAAATTTTTTAATTTTTTTATTTAAAAAGGGAGATAATATTCTCCCTTTTTTATTTTACATATTGGGTATTTTTTATTTGTACAACTAAATCCCGCCTATTCCATACCTTATATTTATGATAAAGATGCCATTTACATATCTCTAATGCGTAATTACTTACTCCGGAAATTTCTCTTATTTTGTTAAAAGAAAATCCTTGACATAACAATCGTTCAAATTTTTCGTCATATAAACCTTTATTTATTCTTTTTCTTAACGTTTCTTGCATTTTTTGCCCGCCTTATTGAGAAATCTCAATGATTTTAAACAGATTGTATTTCATAATTGAGAAAATGCAATACTGTACAGATGGGCAATACAATATGGAATACAAATATCTTGGCGAATATATAAGAAATAAAAGAGTAACTCTTGGATTTTCGTTGAACCAATTTGCTTTTGATTGTGATATAGATCCTGCAATACTATCAAGAATTGAAAATTTAAAACAAAATATAAAGTTAAACATATTGGAAAAAATTGCTAAAGGATTTCATTATTCTCCTGCAGAATTCTTAACAGAATTTGAAAAACAAAACTAAAGTATCATTCATTTATATTATTGCCCATTTGGGAATATTTATGTTAAATTATTATTATGAAAAATAAAGTTAAGATTATAATTTTTGTTGGATTATTGTTGCTAGCCGGTTTATTAACATTTGCCGGACTATCAAAGGTTAAAGTTGATGATTTTCATAAAGCAGCAGTCATTTTTGTGGTGGATTCTTCGGCATCTAACCAAGCAAAATTGCCTGAACAAACAAGAACATTAAAACAACTTTGTTCAATGCTTGACCCTGAGGATCAGATTAAGATATTAAGAGTTTCTGAAGATTCGTATATAATCTATGAAGGTTCACCGCAATCCAGTTCAGAAATCAGAAAATCAATGGCAGCTTTTACAAAATTTGATGCCAAAGAATATGGAACAGCATACGGATTATCTCTTACCAAGTCATTTAAACACGCAAAAAATATGCAAAAAGAAGGATATATTCCTGCCGTTGTTGTAATTGGTGATTTAGAAAATGAAGGCGCTGTCGAAAAACAAATAGATTGGGATAAATTGCCTGAAGAAGTAGCACAGGTTAAAGAAGAAACGGGTAATTTTTCTATGATGTTTTTATATGCTTCTCCGGACAAATTGGATAAAGTTAAAGAAACATTATCTCCTGTACTTGGAGAAGATAAGTTGATTATTGGAACCGAAACGACTGCCAATAAAGCACTAAGAAAATTTTTAAATGCTATCGGCAGATAAAATAAGAGAGAGCTTTACATGAGAGTATCCGTTAAATACGGCAGTAGAATTAGCGATTTTAAAGACCAAACAACTATCACTATAGGGAATTCCGATAGTTGCGATGTTAAGGTTGACAAATATACGGGCGAAAAACCTATAAAATTGATTTTCTCAAAGAAATACAATAATTATGTGCTTGTAAATTCCGAAAACAGTTCAGACGTATTATTCAACGACGGACCTTTTTCAAAAGTTCTTGTACCTCAAATGTTTTCCGTAAAAATGAAAAACTCATCAGAACCGATTGTTATTTCGATAGAAAACAACCCTATATTAAACAATAAAAATGATATTTTCGATAATGAAATTGAAGAAAACAGAATTGCGATTATCAAAGAAATGGGAAATGACGTTCAAGACCTGAAAAATACCGTAGGTTCCATGAACATAACATCTTTTATATTAAACGCAGCCATTGTTGTATTATCGGTAACATGTTCATTCGGAATAACAAACTTTTTATTGGGTTTAAGAGCGGACAATACCACTTCTGTACTCAAATTAACGACGAATTTCGGATTTTTAATATGTATAAGCACAGTAGTATTATCCGTTGCCTTGCTTTTAAAACACGGCATATATTCAATTATGGAATTTAATGCAACCAGCAAATACGGTGATAGCGATATGATTCAAAAAATTATCGTTTCAGCGGGAGCATTATTTATGTTCATATTTTATACAATGAATTTATTTTATTACAAAGATGTCCCCGGACTGGCTCCTGCGGCATTTTTCATAGCAGTTCTATTTGTCGGAACTCTGATGGTCGCATCTATTGCAAGCGGATATTTCAAATACCAATTAAAATATTATAATAACAAACTGGTCACAAGCGAATACCGTGCAGATTTTGAAACCATCCTGAAAAATTATTCAAGACTTATTTACGCATATATTAACAGTTTAAGCAGAAACAGAATTGAAAATATAAAAAGTGCGCTCATAAATAATCAAATCAGAATGATTATTGAAGTAATTGTGGGTATTATTACTGCTCCGTTTTTGGCATACGGGGTTTCAAATACTTTAGCAGGATGCTTTCCTGAAGCTGCAAGCTGGATTAGGATTTCGGGAATACGTTTCAGTCCTATATTTTTAGTACTGGCAACATTTTTGATAATATTTGCATTCTTGTCATTTGTAAGAGCATTTACTATAAGCAAACAATTAAGAAGTTCTGAAATAATTAAGTTTGACGGATTTCACGATTATAACAGCCACGGAGTTACAATACTCGGTTTGGATGCAATGAGAACATTAAATAAAGAAAAAAATACGGTAATGCTTATCGCCTGCTTTATCATTATGATAGAGTTTACAATGAATGTATCCTACTTTATAACGGAAATCGGGGGAGATATTCAGGGTATGTTTTTAAGCTTTGTAACTGCGATAGTTCCAACGGCTTTACTTGTTGCAGAAACAATGCTGCTTAGTACCACGATGCACAAAATAAATAATTATAATGAGCTGTTGGCAATGCTGGATTAAATGAGAATGAAACAAATATGTATAATACTTGGAATAGTGATATTTGCATTAGTAACCTTTTATATTCTTGAATCAGATGAAACAAAGAATCTTAAAAGAGTATACATACAGTCGCAATCTATGGCACTTAGTCAGCAAGGTGCAGGTATTACAGCACAAGAAATAAGTTTTCAACAAAATGAAACGGATATTGAAAAACGCAAAATTCTCATAAATAATCCGAATGCAAATACCGAAAAACGCATCATAAATTACCAATCCAACGAAAATCAATTAGACAGAGAAATCAGACAATTTGACATTGA
>JAFUUT010000045.1 GCA_017477685.1 bacterium
ATATAAAAGAATTATATGATACTCGTAACTCTGTTATAATGTATCTGTACAAAAAGATTATGATTTTTATACCAAAAAGAACAATCAAAAATATCAAGTTGTATGAATTTATAAAAGATAAGACCTGTTTATAGTGAGTGATTAAATGGAAATATTAGAACGAATAGATTTTTTAAAAAACGAAATTAATAAGTCAAACTATGAATATTATGTAAATGAAAATCCATACTTAACAGATTTTGAGTATGACAAACTTTTTGCCGAATTAAAAGACTTGGAAGATAAATACCCGATGTTCAAAACACCTGACTCTCCGACTCAAAGAGTAGGTTCTGTCAGTGAAAAGTTTTTCCCGCACAAACATAAATATAGGCTATACAGTCTTGATAATTCATATAATGCCGACGATCTTGAAAAATGGTACGAAAGAGTTTGCAAAGAGTATGATAAAGAGCTTGAGCTGGTTTGCGAACTTAAAATTGATGGTTTGGCGATAGCTTTGACATATGAAAACGGAATTTTTGTCAGAGGAGTTACAAGAGGGGACGGAATTACAGGTGAAGATATTACCCAAAATCTCAAAACAATCAAAGCTATTCCTCTAAAGCTTTTTGAGCCTAAAAACCTTGAAGTCCGCGGTGAAATATATATGCCAAAATCTTCATTTGAAAAACTTAACCGGGAAGCACTTCAAACAGGAGAAAAAGTTTTTGCGAATCCGAGAAACGCGGCAAGCGGTTCATTAAGACAGCTTGATAGTACAATTACCGCAAAACGAGATTTATCTATGTTTACATATACTGCAATATTTGAAGATGAAGCGGATAAATCCTTTAAAACTCACTATGATAGCATACAAAAGCTTAAGGAACTTGGTTTTAAAGTTAACCCATACATTAGGCTTGTAAAAAATATAAAAGAGGTAATTAATTATTTACACGAATGGGATTCAAAAAGATTTGAACTTGACTATGCAACAGATGGAGTTGTAATAAAAGTCAATGATATTGCAATACAAAAGGACTTAGGCTACACCGCTCGAGCTCCGAAATGGGCTACTGCATTCAAATTCCCTCCTGAAGAAGTAAAAACCAAACTGTTAGATATTGAGTTAAATACCGGTAAAACAGGCGTCGTTACCCCTGTTGCGGTGTTAGAGCCTGTACAGCTTGCAGGTTCCACCGTTTCGAGAGCAAGTTTACACAATTTTGACGAAATCAAACGACTTGATGTGCGCATTGGTGATGAAGTACTTATAATGAAGGCTGCAGAAATTATACCAAAAGTCATAAAGGTTGTTGAAAGTACAAACCACAGCAAATTGCCGCAATACATCCCCCCGACCAAATGTCCTGCCTGCGGGGCTGATTTGATTGAAAAAGAAGGACAGGTCGGATTATATTGTTCTAACCCAGATTGCGAAAGTTTAATGTGCGCAAAAATTGAATATTGGGCTTCAAAAGAGGCAATGGACATTGATAAAGTCGGTCCGTCTCTCATAGCTCAATTGTACGATAAAAAAATGATTTCAAATCCTGTAGATTTGTATAAATTATTGCCTCAGGACTTTATGATGCTTGATTTAATACAGGAAAAATCTGCGTCAAACATTTATATGTCTGTTCAAGAAAGCAAAACAAGACCTCTAAACCGTCTTGTTACGGCTCTTGGCATTCGTCATGTAGGGAAAGAAACCGCAGATATAATAACAAATGAATTTCCTTCAGTGGATGCACTTAAAAATGCAACGCAGGAACAACTCGCTCAAATCGAAGGAATAGGTGAGATTATTGCAAAATCAGTATATGACTATTTCCATGATGAAATTAATATAAAAATGCTTGAGGAGTTGAAAAGCCTTGGCATTAACCCTATTTCAAAACAAAAACCAAAATCTGATAAACTTTCAGGTAAAATATTTGTGCTTACCGGTACTTTAGAAAATATGACAAGAGATGAAGCATCGGATTTGATAAAATCACACGGCGGAAAAACATCTTCATCAGTTTCTAAAAAGACCGATTATGTTCTTGCAGGAGCAAATGCAGGTTCAAAATTGGACAAAGCACAAAATTTAGGTGTTATAATATTGACAGAAAATGATTTTCTTGAAATGATAAAGTAGTAAGGATAGAATATAAGTATGAAAATTATACAAATAAACGGTTTTAGAGGCTTGTTGGCAGTAGCATTTATAGGAATTTGTCTTTTTGCGGGATTTGTTGTATTCCCGGGACTGGTTTCTATGCACTTATGGAATAAATATCTGGTAAATTTGGCTTCTTTCCCTGTTATAGATTTGTTCCAAGGAACATTGCTATGGGGTATTGCGGCAGTTTCTTATTTTATACTGTCTAAAGGAGAAAATCCGGTATCATTCAAACGTGTGAATGAGCTGAATAATTCTGAAGTTAACAATATCATCCGCCAAGCAAAAATACAAGCTCAAATTAAAAAGCTAAACAGAGAAATACAAAAAACAGATAAATTCGAAAAGAATACGGATAATTTATTAAATATAAACAACAAGGATTTATCTGATATTAAAACATTCATTTCAAATTCTGATTCATCCGCTAATGATGAAGATAAGATATCTAATATAAAGTAATTTATAATTTAAGGAGTATATTATGAGAAAAAATATTTTAGCATTATTATTGTCAGCTTTTATCGTGCTTCCGCTGGGAGTATTGCCTGTTGGAGCCGTCGATAATCAAGTTGAAAAGGGTTACATTTCTGTTTCTTATACAACGGAAAAAGAGGTTTCTCCGGATACTGTGGAATTTTCTGTTGCAGTAAAAACAACAGATAAAAAATCACTTCAAGAAGCATCCGCCAAAAACAAAGAAATTACTAATAAAATTTATAATTATCTAAAATCTAATATAAATACAGCAGCAGGCGATTATATAAAAACTTCTAATTACAATGCCACTCCTGTGTATAATTACGTGAATAACAAAAAAGTTTTTGACAAATATGAAGTTTCTAACAATATTGTTGTTCATACAAAGTCTATCGATCAAGTTTCATCACTTATTGATAAATCCATCCAGCTTGGAGCAACAAATGTAAACAGCTTAAACTTTACCTTAGCAAATAAAGACAACCAATGCACAGATATTCTCACAAATGCAGGCAAGCAAATAAGAAAAAGAGCAGATGTTGTTGCCGCATCTGTAGGCTCGCAAGTAACAGGAATTAAAAGTATCAGAACTTCTTGTTCATTAAATCAAAGACATGTTAATTATGCTTATAGTAATATGAAACTTATGAGAGCAGCAGGTGCGTCAATGGATACAGTTGAAGAGGCAGCTGCACCGATTACAAATATAGAAGCCGGAAATATTACAATTTACGCTAATGTAGATGCGGAATTTTATTTAAAATAATTTAATTATAAGATTGCGAGCCCTTTAATAATATATTAAAGGGCTCTTTTTTATTAAGAATTGTAACAAAAGGATAACATGTTGAAATTATGCATCCTATAAAAACTTTATATATATGTACACGAGATAAATATTAGGAGGCATCAATGATTTTACTATTCGGCGAAAAAGCAAATAAATCAATCGCATCAAGAAGAAATTCGAATACAAAAAATCATCCGGTTGAAAATTCAGCAATACTTGCTTCAAATTTCGGTTCAAAAAGCCTTTTAAGTCGAAACGAATATGACATGTGCGAATTTTCAGAGCATGCACCTATAGATTATACATTATATGCAGAAGATGGAACAGTTCTTCCCTGTGTTGCATTTATGAGTGAGTTCTCAGATGCAGTTGCAATACTTGGAGAAGGAGGGTTCACAAGTTGCGGAGACTGTTCTTGCGGAAGTTTTTCCGGAGGCTCAAGCAGCTCATTCTCATCAGTATGTTAGATATAAAAAAATAACCTCGACTTAATATCGAGGTTGTTTTTTTTTTAATAATAATCTACATGTTAACAATACTACAAGTCATTGCTTGATTTTTCAAATCTTGAACTTTATCGGTATGCTCCCAAGGAACATCAATATCAGTTCTGCCCATATGCCCGTACGCTGCAAGCAGCTGATAGAATTTACCGCCATTTTTAGACGGCAAGTTTCTTAAATCGAATTTCTTAATAATTCCTGCTGGTCTTAAATCAAAATTCTTGCGCACAAGTTTCTCAATATCTTCATCAGAAATTTTACCTGTGCCAAAAGTATCAATCATAATTGATAAAGGCTCTGCAACACCGATAGCATAGGCAAGTTCAACTTCACATTTGTCAGCTAATCCAGCGGCAACAATATTTTTTGCGACATATCTTGCCGCGTATGCAGCTGATCTGTCAACTTTTGTAGGATCCTTTCCGGAGAAAGCTCCGCCACCGTGTCTTGAATAGCCGCCATATGTATCAACAATTATTTTTCTGCCTGTTAAACCTGAATCCCCTTGAGGGCCGCCGATTACAAATCGACCTGACGGATTAATCAAAATTATTGTTTTATCATCAGGCTTTATAGACTCATTTGCAAAAACAAAATCAATAACATGTTTTTGCAAATCGTTTTTTATAATATTTTGAACCTGAGAATTGTCACTTATACCGTTAATAGCAGGATTGTGTTGAGTTGACAAAAGAACAGTGTGAATTCTTGCCGGTTTTCCGTCTATATACTCAACTGTTACCTGTGACTTTCCGTCAGGTCTTAAATAATTCAAAATACCTTGTTTACGTACCTGAGCGAGCCTATATGAAAGTTTATGAGCTAAACTTATCGGAAGCGGCATGTATTCAGGGGTTTCACTGCAAGCATAACCGAACATAATACCTTGGTCGCCCGCACCCAATTCTTCTGTTTCGGTTGCAGAAGTATCGGAATTTTCAGAACGTGTTTCTAATGCTTTATTAACACCATTACCAATATCGGTAGATTGTTCATCGATGCTTGTTAATACTGCACAAGTATCTGCATCAAATCCGCCTGCTTCTGTACCAAAATAACCGATATTCTTGATAGTATTACGGACAACCTGCGGTATATCAACATAACAGTCCGCAGTAATTTCACCGCATACTAAAGCCATACCGGTTGTTACAGTCGTTTCAGCCGCAACTCTTGAATGCTTATCTTTTGATAAAAATTCATCTAAAATTGCATCAGAAATTTGATCACAAACTTTGTCAGGATGTCCTTCTGTAACAGATTCTGAGGTAAATAAAAAATTTTTTCCAGTCATTTCTTTTCTCCTTAATTTTAATTTCTACCGCCGGTAAGGTTTTTAATTCCGACCCGGCACACTAATACTGTACAGTCTAAATCAAAGAAGAAAAGAAATCAAATTATTTGTAAAAATTTTAAGGCATGACAGAATTACAACCCGCGCGAAGCTTTTATTTTGTTCACTCTTGTGGTTAAAGCTTCAACCTGCGATTTTAAATCTGCATTTTCTGCTTCAAGTTTTGATATTGTAGACTCAAGTTTAAGCACTCGCTTAGTATGAGAAACAATAATCTTATCAAGATCTTTTATTGCATTAATCGCAGCATAGAACATTTCTTCAAGCTTGATTGATAAGAAACCGTCCTTGCCGGTAATAACAGAATTCGGGAATATTTTCATTAAATCCTGTGCTATAACACCGACATGAGGAATCTTCTTTTCGTCATCTTTATACTTATAGTTAAAGACTTTTAATTTCATTATCTCAGCTAAGCCGGCCTTGCTCTTTGAACCGATATTTTTCAACCTGCGATCAGAAGGAGTTTCATATGTTTTTTCTAAGTATTTATATCCTAAAGCAACAGGAGTATCATCATGCGTAACAGTAAAATCGTTATAATCATCCGGAATTTCATCGAACTGATCCTGATTATAGAAAACTCTTGGACAACCCAATGAGAAATTATCAGAATAATAAACCCCGTTATTATAAACACCACCAAAAGTGTATGTCAAAGGATTAGCTGCACACACAATACTTCCTTCATTAACCGTTGACCCAAGAATATAATAATCCTGCTCATCAAACGGATACCGAGGACGAGGTCCAGGTCCAGCAGGTGGATCTGCGGTTGGCTTATATCCTACTGTACTAAAGTTATACAAATTATCACCGACAGTAAAGAACACTTTACCTCGAACGACCAAATTACCATTAACAATTGTGGTAGTATTTGCTCTTGAAATAGTAGGCTCATTCATCAAAAATGACTTGAGGTTACCTGCACCGTATTGTACGTTGGAATCGTGGATTTCTAAAACCGCATCCCCGCCAAAATGTTTAGGCTGTGAACCAATATAGATACGCTGAGTGATATCATATAAATGAGTGTTCACTGTTTCTTTTTTGGTTGGAGTTATATAATGATTATTCCCATCGGCATTTTTAAAACTCTCGAAAAATCTTGTAACACCACGGTCGTACCCCGGGCCTGAATTTGCACCAATACATATTTTATTTGCAGAATGATACAAGTTACTACATGCCTTATAACCTATTGCAACATTATTATAACCGGCCTCCAAATTTTCTAGCGCATAAGCACCTATAGCAATATTGTTATTATAGTGCTTATAGATTTCTTTTCTCATTACGCAACGATCTCCAAGAATATCCTCTTCCGGCAAACAACCAACTTCTTCATTATAAGGAATACTTTTTAACTCCCCTAAGTCAGTAAAAGCTCTCAGACTATGTAGTGCATTATATCCAATAGCAACATTGTTAGACACTTCCTCCCATTGCACTGAATCATCTGAATCATCAAGCCCTACAAAGTCTGCAAATCCACCTGCATTAGAGCCTATAAATACATTATTAGTACCTCTAAAGTTCTTACCTGCATTTGAACCAATAATGGTATTTAATATCCCCATATTATTCAAACCTGCATTTGAAC
>JAFUUT010000046.1 GCA_017477685.1 bacterium
GCAACATATAAATTCCCTAAACTGTCCGCAGCAATACCAGTAGGGCTGGGGATGTTATCATAAGAGCCATTTGAATGACTTATAGGACTCTCTTTCTGATATGTTTGGTACGTTGAACGGGGAATATCCTCCTTTGAAGAACTTACAGCCGAAGAAGATGATGAAGCCGTTGATGATGAAGCAGATGAAGATGAAACACTTGCAGGTTGAGATACTTTTGTTTGAGCAGGAGAAGAAATCTTTATAGATTGTGCTAACTCTTTTGCTTGAAGTCCGAAATCGGAATCTTGAGGTATCAAACTTACATACATTCTCGCCTTATCTAAATCTCCAAGTTTTTTACTTAATTCTGCAGCTTTATAAACTGCCTCATAATCATTAGGCTTTCTTAATACTATTTGCTTAAATGCCTCTAAAGCCTCACGTTCTTTATTCAAATATTCAAGTAAAGACCCCAGATTAAAATATGCATCGATATAGTCAGGGTTCAATTCCGTTGCCCGCTTAAAACTTGAAACTGCCTGTTCATACTGCCCTTGAGCATAATACTCGACACCTTCTTCATATTTATTCAGGGCATCCTGTACATTATCTGCGTAAGAAATATTCCCTAAGAATAAGAATGACAATATAACAATAAATTTAGCAAATCTATTGAATTTCATCCAATTCCCCTATAAGTTCTTTATTCATCTGCGCAAAAACATGTCCTCTTGCTAATATTGCCTTTTTCAAAATCAACGGCAAATTAATAGGACTAATTTTGTCGAAATTATCAGGAAGCCTTAAACTCCAATTTCTGTTTCCTGAAGTTCCCGGAGTATTATAAGTTTGTTCGATATTAAAATAATCCGTGAAAAATATTTGAATATTTTCAGCTTTTGAAGCAAACAATTCAACAAGTTTTGTCTCTTTTAAGAATTCATTATCTGCAGTCATACGTACGATAATTGAATCTTTATCTTGTTCTTCTGCAAACAAATCTTCAACAAGATTTTTCACATGCAAATACCCTTCATGAGTATTTTTAAGATTTTTAGCCCAAATAGAAATCGGTTTGTTATCGTGAGTTCCAACCATAGCCCAACAATGTTCGGTAATATTTTTACATCTATATGGGTCGTTCGGTTCGGTAGGAACAGTAAATTGAGTCAACCTCATTCCCAAAAGTTCATATTTTGCCATTACAGCCGCGACCGGATTTGTTAGAGTACCAAGGTCCTCACAAACAATAGAATCTTTTGTCAAGCCTTCTTCTTTAGCAGCTGCAATTACAATCTTTTCTATAAGTCTGCCGTAGAGAGCAATTTGTTCATCAGACAGATGCCAAACACGTTTTTCATTATCGGAAGATTTCGAAAAATCAATATCCTCCATAGTTGGTATTGCATATTTTTTCAAATCTTCATGTTCAGGAGAAGAATACAATCTTCCTGCCCCTTGCTCCGGCATAGGACGTTTACCCTTTTTGTATACCCAAGGGTCTATTAAGCCTACAATATGGTCAATCCTGACTCCGCCCGGATTTTCTCTAAACATCTTTTTGAAAAGCTCTTTCATTAAAATTCCTGCTTCACCTAATGAACCATCGTCATTATACATTTTTTCAGGATTCATTACAGGAAAACCCCAAGCCTGACCGTCTTTTGAAAAATAATCCGGAGGACAACC
>JAFUUT010000047.1 GCA_017477685.1 bacterium
AAACATGGCTTAGCGTTCAATGAAGATATGTACCAAGGGCCGTCAATTCAAATAACAGCAGTTACTAAATTGCTTATGGATAATCGCAGCAAACTTATTGATTCTAATTCTTCTCTTGCGGGAGACTTGTTGCCTTATCTCAGAGATGAAAAGGGTGAAATATCTTCAAGATATCTGAATTTCCTTCAAAGAGTCTTTGATATTCGCAGTTCGCTTTCTGCGAAATTTTTGCCGGATATAATAAATTCCGTAAAAGATAAAAAAGGTAATTATAGTCCTGAGAAAGCCGCCGCGTTTATCGGATGCTGCAGGATGCGCTCTGTTTCTGTTGATGAGGCTTTACAATTTATGAAGCTGTTATATCCGGCAGAAAATAGTTCTAATGTGCAAGATACATCTAGAGCTTTATTTAAAAATTTTGAAGATGAAAGCCAAAAATCCGCCAAATTTACTGCTTTATCTTTTGTAAGTGCTTCAAAGCTTGTTAATTTACTGGAACAAATAACTAAGAAAGAACAATCTCTGAAACTAAAAGATGAAAAACTAAAAGATGACATTTCAAAGATTTCTTCATACCGTGATGATATTAAAGACAAAGTTTTGGCAGATGCCAGAATTTTAAACGGTATATCGGTTCCTAAAAAGGATAAATACGTTTCTTGCGGGGAACAGATGGCTGTTGTCGGAGATTTTGTCAATAATTCGCCAAATGTTGCGGGGAAATTCCTATCAAGTTTTTCTTTAGCAGATTTGGTTCTTTCTATGCGCGATAGTGACGGCAGTATATCCTCTAAGTCTTTAGAGTTTTTGAATAAATTTGTTGATGTGCGCAAACTTTCAGTCCCGAATTTGCTGCGTCTTCCTAGTGTATTTTATGCAATAAAAGATAAAAACGGCAATTTTAGTGCCGAAATGTCTGACGCATTTATAAGTGCTTACGCATGGCCGGAAGCTACTATATATTCGGCATTTGATTTTATGAGAAAAACTTACGGTGTTGATTTTGAGAAGAATAATCAAAAATTATCCCCGCAGTATAAATCAAAAATTGCTAAAAAACTTAAAGATGCAAATAAAATGCAAGCTCTTATTGATGCATTGAGTGAGAGGACTTGGAGTGATGGTTCCAAGAGGTATGGCATTTCAATTGATAATGACGGATACTTGGTTATTGATGATTCCCAAAATTACTTTTGCATGCGTCCTAATTTATTTTATAAACTTAATCCCAATGATGCGTTTAATCCCAATGATGCGTTTCGATATATTTCAAAAATTGAGGGTGGACTTAATTTAGCGGATTCAGAGTGCAAAGTTACGGATATCGGTGCTTTGAAAGAGGTAACGTACCAATTAGTATATAATAAAAAAGATAATATAGTTGGGATTGATAAAGTACGTACTGAAAAACGAGTTGTTAAGTAATAAATACTTCTAATAATTGTATTTGTAGTTTTTGCTGCTGTTTTGTAAAGAAATGTAACAATATTTTTGATTTTGCGCAATTCCGTCATTAAAAAATACTTTATATAAGTAAGTACGATTATGATTATTGGAGGAATATGTTATGAGTTCAGAAGCAATAAACGGAATATCAATGGATAGATCAACCGGTAACAGACAGCTTGATATTTATAAAAGAATACAAAAATTCAAAGATGATTTTGCTTCTGTTGCAGGGTCATTAGCAGTCGGCCGTCCTGTTCAGTTCAAGGGTTCAATTTTTGATTCTCAATCTACTGCAGCAGGTCAGTTATAGATTTACATTAGCGGTTTTTATAATAAAATAGTCCTTAGAGAAATCTGAGGACTATTTTTTATGCTTTTAACCGTAGATATTGGAAATACAAATATTACTCTGGGTGTTTTTGACGGGGAGAATTATATAAAAGAATTTCGTTTGGCATCAGACAGAGATTTGAGTGTAACAGAATACGAAACGCTTATTGCAGGTTTGTTAAAAGAATTTGCTATAGACGGGTGTATAGTTGCGTCTGTTGTGGATGAGTTGGATGATAAGGTTAAACATGCATTGGACAGAGTTTTGGGGTTAAATTCAATATTTATATC
>JAFUUT010000048.1 GCA_017477685.1 bacterium
CGCCACGGTCACGGGGCAGGACAGAATTACGAACTCCGGCACTATTACCAACCCATTGGAAATAGGCACCATAATTATCATCCGCTTTACAAGCTGTACTATTGTAATCAAGCTCACTGGCGCGACATGCATTGCCATTGGTTGATATACCTAACCATCTGTGATTGAAAAACTTCTGTGCTTCTGTTGGAGTATCCAAATATTTATTATTACACCAATAATAGAATAAATTATTATTTCTCTCTTCCGGAGAAAGATTATTTCTCTGCTCACACTTAGTTTTTCTTTCTGCAGAAGAACTAAACCAATTACCCTCATCATTATACAATCGTCCTAAATAGTATGCTAACAGACGCCTTTCAAACATGTCCCAATCTATATAAGGGACAAGAGGCGATATCATAGATATAAACCTTATCCTAAAACCTTCGTAGCCTTCGAATTGGCAGAAATCATTTATCCCATCCGGACCTGGAGATATGTTGGAACCGGACTTAGAATAATAATCATGAGTTGTATTAGTATATTTAGGAGAACCTACAGCACAAGCAGTTGGGTCCCATCCTCCATAAGAACACTGATTGACAACATCATCCGATGCACTTACATAAGAATTACTAGTGGTATTCTCCCCTTTTCTTAGCATCGCTATTGGAACCGGCTCACCATTGGCATAAACATGCCCGTATTCAACGCGCTTGTCTTTACCAGTAAAATTATCTCCTGCGTCAACCATGTCAATTACCGCATCTTCTATAGAATAAGGAAAAGTCCAGGAATTAGTAAAGTCCACCCCCCCCCAAACGACCATAGGATCCGGTTTATATTGAGGACAATATGTATATCTATTAGTAGCGCTACAAGCCAAGCCCGCATACTGTCCATTTAAACATTTTGCACAATAATTTTGAGTATTACTCCCCCCGTGATGATTATTGCAGTGACTATCATAAAAAACAAGGTCAGCGAACTCAGGGACACTAAAAATCTCTACAGATTTAACATTGTCTCCAACTTCTATGAGTTCATTCAACCAATAGCACCTGCCGTCGGATGCTGCGTAGCATTTTCTACCATTTTTTATACAAGAATAGTTGCAAAGTTTACGTTCCTCATGAGGCTCTTGCTCACAATAATAAAGATAATCATCATCAGGGTCTCTGCCTTCTTCCTCACCTGCAGAGAAATCAGGATCACTATAAGAATGATCAGGATCTATAGAATTAAGATCTGTACACCAAGAAGCATAAGCCGGCGGGGTAATAATACCTGCCAAAATATCTTTGGTTTGATCGATTTTGTCACGTACTATATCCGAGTTGGTTTCAAAAACGACTCTGCCTGCCGCTTGCGCAATTTTTGTATCTCCAAACGGAGAATACGCAGTAGTATTATCGTCATATACAGGTTCTGCGACAACCTGTTTTGCAATCTTTTCTACTGTCTTATATGCCAAATAATAACGATACTCATCGCCGCGCTTGAGCTGACTTGCTGCCATAGGTATCAATAGCGCTGCCAATACACCAATAATCAAGACTGCGACTGCAAGCTCTGCGACGGTAAATCCTCGTTTTTTATTTTTATATTTACTCATCCTGCCCCCTTATATCTTTAATTCCATTATAGCTTTTGTATACTCATCTTCAGACGGCGCCTTACCATGCCATCCTGCATTATTTTCCATAAAACTTACCCCTTTGCCTTTGATTGTATCGGCAATTATGGCGGTAGGTTTATTTGATTGTTTTGCTTTTTCAATAGTATCATATATTTGACACAAATTGTGCCCGTCAATTTCCATAACATCCCAATTGAATGCTCTCAATTTAGCACCTAAATCATCCAACGGCTTTATATTTTCCGTAGAACCATCAATTTGTAGTCTGTTTCTGTCAATTATTGCAACCAAATTGTCAAGACCTCTTAAAGGTGCGCCCATAAATGCTTCCCAAACACTGCCTTCTTGAAGTTCACCATCTCCCAAAAGAACAAAAACATTTGCATCGTTCTTATCAAGTTTCAGTGCCATAGCTTTTCCGCAAGCAATAGAAAGCCCCTGCCCCAACGACCCTGTAGCAACCTCGACTCCCGGGCATTTTAAACAAGGATGACCTTGAAGCCTTGAACCCAGTTTTCTGAATGTTAAAAGTTCTTCTTTATCAATATATCCGATTTGGGACAAAACAGAATAATACAGAGCTGATGCATGCCCTTTTGAAAGAACAAACCTAGCTCTGTCAGAGCCTTTTGAATGGTTCATACACTTATGAAACAAAACCGTCAACACATCACAAGAGGACAAAGCTCCGCCAATGTGGCCCGATTTTGCATTGTAGACCATATTTAGTATATTTATTCTGTTTTCTTTAGATAGCTTTTCCAGTTCCTTAATTTCTATCTCTGATAACATGTTATCCTCTTAACATTTTTTCATTTAAAACTTTTAGCAAAAATAACGGTAAAGTCGGGAAAATTCTTTTAATTCTTTGAGGTTCTTTAATTGTACGATACAACCATTCTATACCCAGTTTTTGGTACAATTTTGGCGCCCTTTTTACCACTCCTGCCCAGACATCAAAACTTCCGCCCAGTCCAACCATTATAGCATCAGGCAAGCTTGGTTTCAATTTCTTAATAAAAAATTCTTGCTTTGGAGAACCCAATGCGACTAAAACAAGTTCAGGCTTTGCGTCAATAATATCTTTAATAACAGCCTCATCATCCGAAAAATAACCGTCATGAGCATATACAATATTCAAATTCGGAATATCATTTTTTAAATTTTTCTGAGCAAGTTCAATTACTTCCGGCTTTGCACCGACAAGAGCAACGGGTTTATTATTTTTAGCACAATTTTGAAGCAGGGAATATCCGAACTCAATCCCCGGAATACGGTTGACCTTATGTCCGAGAATTTTCAAACCGATTTGCACCCCGACACCATCAGGAATAACCAGTTCGGCATCATTAATAATCTGAGAAAACTCGGGAGATTTTTGAGCCGCAAGTATCATTTCAGGGTTTATCGTAACAACCTGTCCTCCGTTGTCCTGTGCGAATTCAAGAGCCTGCTCCATATCGAATCCATCAACTCCATATCCCAAAATTTTAACCGAACTTTTGCTCATACAAATATTATAACATATTGAGATAAATTATGCTATAATCTCAATATGAAAAAAATATTTTTTAGCTTTATTTTTATTTTAACGGCATTATTTATGCCGATTTCAAAGGCGCATGCCTATCAGTTTGATTTACTTGTACTCCCGACAAACATATTTTCTGTTTGTGACAATTATTTTTGTTTTCCGGAAGCTTCAAATATTTTTGCGGATGACATAATTAAAAATCTCTCTGTGCAGCAAAATATAAATGTAAAAACCCTTGCACAGGCAAGAGATATATTCAACCAAAATCCTGAGCTGAAAAGAAAAGCGCAGAGCGTTTTGAATCAATACGCCGCAAATGAAAAAATAGATTTTCTAAACTTGAAAGACATATCCGATGCATTCGGAGTAAAATCCGTCTTGCTTATTACAAGTTATGTAACAAACGACAAAGTCAATTCAAGAAGAAATATCTGGGATATTTTAGAAATAACCAGTGCTTTCAAAACATCATATCCGTTTGAACTAAAAACTTCAGCGGTTTTGACAGACTCTGTTAACAATATCGTAATGTGGAGCGGGAAATATAACAGAACTTTGTCGGATTCAAATGACAATTTCTTAGCTTTAACCCAAACTCAGGCTATGTCACAATTAGAAAAAATCAAACAATATTCAAAAGACAGCATCTCTCAGACAATAAGCCAAAATGTTTATATGAGATTTTTCCCAAAAGAGGTAAGGACATTTGAAATAAGTTCTAAAGCCTCTAAAGCTGAAGAAGAAAATCCGAAAAAGTTTATCCCGAATGCTCTTGACCAGCTTTCAAACCCGAGAATGCAAAAAGAATTTGAACA
>JAFUUT010000049.1 GCA_017477685.1 bacterium
CGACGGAGCTTGCTACAGCACTTGGTATTCTCGCAGATAACGGAGTGAAAGGTGCCGAAGGAGGGACGGCACTTCGTAATATCGTTCTTTCTTTATCAGCACCTACGGATATAGCCCGAAAAGCTATGAAGAAACTCGGTGTTGATGTGTTTGATGCTGCGGGCAATATGAGACCTCTGAATGAGACATTCGGTGATTTGGGTAAAGCTCTCTCGAAATTAACGCAGGAAAAGCGAACTCAGGTGCTAAATGAAATGTTTAATAAAGTTGACCTGAAATCGGTCAATGCACTTCTCGCTACCAGTGCTACACGTTGGGATGAGCTGAGTAATGCCATTGATGGCTCTTGGTACTCTACGGATTCACTCACTAAGAAATTATCAGGGCTTGGCTTGAACCTTGACACGATGCGGGATAACCTTGCTAAGTTAGGTGTGCCTGCAGAGGCTTTTCAGAAAAGCCTTAACCTTTGTGGAGGCGATGCACTTGTATTCGCAACTATGCTTTCAGATGCGGCAGGCGCAGGTGTAAGTTTTGAAGATGTTATTGCAGCTCTTGGAGGCACTCTTGATAAATTCGAGCTTGGCAAGGCGTTTGCCGAAGTTTCCGGTGCAGCTCAGGCTATGGCTGATACGCAGCTTGATAATCTCACTGGAGATGTTACGTTATTTAAGAGTGCGCTCGAAGGGGCGCAAATCGTAATATCAGACCAACTTACACCGACACTGCGAGAATTTACGCAATTCGGAACAAATGCTGTTTCGCAATTTACTACGGCGTTTAAGGAGCATGGATTAACGGGTGCTATGTCTGAACTCGGAACAATTCTGAGCGATGGTCTTGCAATGGTGATTGATACACTTCCGAAATTAGTGGATGCTGGTATGCAGTTACTCGGTGCGTTAGGAAAGGGCATAATTGATAACCTCCCGCTACTCGCAGACGCGGCAGCCCAGATTATAGTTACGCTGACATCAGGGATTGGAAAATCGTTGCCGAACTTGATTCCTGCAATAGTCAATACTGTTACCTTGATTGGACAGACATTGCTTAATAATCTTCCGCAAATCCTTAATGCGGGTATGCAGATTATTTCGGGATTAGGACAGGGCATTATGAATGCAATTCCATTGCTGGTTAATCAGCTTCCTGATTTGATTATTCAGATTGTTAATTTTTTAGGTGAAAATCTTCCGGCCATTGCGGAACAAGGCATTGAAATTTTGACATCGCTCGGTATGGGCATTATTCAGGCAATTCCTGAATTGGTTGCAAGACTACCTGAGATTATAAATGCGATTACAGGGTCTCTTTCTTCAAGCCTTCCTACGATTTTGGATAAAGGCGTTGAAATGCTTGTAAATCTCGGCAATGGTATTATCCAAGCCATACCCGGCTTGGTAGCGCAGCTCCCACAAATCATTTCAGGCATCGTTGGCTTCATTGTCGAGAACCTGCCGTTGATTATTGATGCAGGCGTCCGGCTTGTGGTACAGCTTGGAGTTGGCATTATTCAAGCCATTCCGGAGCTGGTTGCGCAACTTCCGCAGCTTATTGAAGCGATTGTCGGAGGGCTGGCGGAACTTCCCGGCATGATGCTTGACATCGGTATCAATATCGTAAAAGGGCTTTGGGACGGTATTGCGTCTATGGGGTCTTGGATGACGGAACAGGTATCGGGTTTTTTCGGAGGCATGGTTGACAGTGTTGCAGATTTCTTCGGAATACACAGCCCGTCTACGGTTTTTGCTGAGTTTGGTGTGAATATCGTTAAGGGTCTCTGGGAAGGCATTGTGAATATGGGGGCTTGGATTAAGGAAAAAGTCTCGGGCTTTTTTGGCGGTATTGTTGATAGCGTCAAAGGGCTTCTCGGTATTCACAGCCCGTCTACGGTTTTTGCTGAAATCGGAGACAATATGGCACTCGGTGTTGGCGAAGGCTTTTCTAAAACAATGGGCGCGGTTTCCGATAAAATGC
>JAFUUT010000050.1 GCA_017477685.1 bacterium
AGCATTTCTTCATAATGATCTTTAAATATGTTTTGTAAAATATTCATAAGATTATTATGAAGGATTTTAAGGCAAAAGAAAACCCCTAATCCCCTCAAGATTGAGGGGAAGGGGAGTTGAAGTGCCAAAGGCACTTTTTTACTTTATAAAATAGTTGATAAAAAGTATAAAAAAGTATAAAATAAATAAAAAAGTATAAAAAACTATAAAAAAGTATAAAAAAGTATAAAACGTGTGAGGTGATATAATGCAGAATCCATTTACAACGACGTTTAGCAAGGTTCCGGATAATACGTACATTTCTACAGAACAGCTTGATGAAATAATTGGAAATTTTATGTATGATAATCCATCTGAATCAGTATATAAGATTACAGGTGTCAGGGGCTCCGGAAAAACGGTTTTGCTTGCAAAGATAGAAGATGAGATGAGAACCGAATCATTTGAAAAAAAGGGGTGGCTGGTGTGCAGCTTGTCTCCGGCAAGGGATATGTTGCAACAATTTGCGGCTTTTTTACGAAAAGCTGATATTGTTAAAGAAAAAAAGGATAATAAAAGCGTTAATGTTTCAGCCAGTATAATGGGGACCGGTGGAGGAATCGGAGTTTCATCATCTGGACAGGATAAATTTTTTGATATAGGTATTGAGATTGGAGAAATACTAAAAAAGGCATCAAAGCTTGGGAAAAAAATATTTATTGGAATTGATGATGTATCAAAGACCCAGGAAATGATGATTTTTGTAGCAGAATTTGGAAAATGGATGATTGAAAGATATCCTGTATATATGGTTTGTACAGGTTTGTATGAAAATATCGAGCAATTATATAATGTTAGTAACCTTACTTTTTTCAGAAGAGCTACTACAATAATGACTAAACCGTTAAGTTATATAAGGATGACTGAAATGTATAGAAGAAAGCTTGGCATTGACAGTTTGGTTGCAAAAGAAATGGCAGAAATGACTAAAGGTTATGCTTACGCATTTCAAGAGCTGGGTGTTCTTTCTTTTAAAAACAGATATGATAATCCAAAAGATGCAGAGGATGAACTTAAATCTGAATTATATGCGTATGCATATGAGAAAATATGGGAAGAGATGTCAGAGGGTGACAGAGAATTGGTGTGTCTTTTGATTGGGAAAGATGAGTATAAACGGGAAGAAGTTATAAATCGTATGTCAAAGCCAAAGAATTATTCTGTATATAGAGACAGACTTATAAGACGTGGAATTATAAGCGCCAGACAGGGATATTTGGGGTTGGCTCTTCCATATTTTTCTGACTATATCAGGGATTATTGGATATAAAATAAAAAAACAGTAAAGAACAGTAAACGACAGTAAAAAACAGTAAAAGTCGAAAGGTTATTATATGAGTAAAATTCTAATTATTGAAGATGATAAGGAAATTAATAACTTAATAAAGCTATATCTGGAAGAAAATTCATATACTACTGAAAGTGTTTTTGATGGCATGAAGGCTTCAAAGCTTCTTAGAGAAAGAGCGGAAGAATTTGATTTGGCGATACTTGATATCATGCTTCCGTTTAAAAGTGGTGATAATGTGTTGAGCGAGCTTAGGACACATTCAAATCTTCCGGTTATTATGCTTTCGGCTAAGGATTCGGTTCATACCAAGATTGATATGATAAGACTTGGTGCTGATGACTATATGACAAAGCCTTTTGATCTGGACGAGCTTATCGTGCGGATTGAGGCGGTGCTTAGAAGAAGTGTAAGAGATATGGACAATGCTCCTAATAAGTCGGGGAAGGATGTTGATGCTGTAAGCGGAAATCAAAGTAAGAAGCTTACTTATAGAAATATAATTATGGATATTAATTCAAAGAGGGTATATATCAGAGGAACAAATTCTTTCCCGGATAATGCCGGTGAAGTAAATGATAATCAGACAGAAAATGAGCTCGAGCTTACAGCCAAGGAATTTGAGATTTTAGAGCTCTTTTTAAATAATCCGACCAAGCTTTTTTCAAAAGCCAATATATACGAAAGTGTATGGAATGAAGAGTATCTGGTTGAGGATACGACTCTTAAGGTTCACATGAGCAATCTTAGGAGTAAATTAAAAAAATATGATGACTTTGACTACATAGAAACAGTCTGGGGCATGGGATACAGATTACGTAAAATAGATTAAGACGTTTCTTACTGTTACATTTAAAGGCGCTAAGTATGGCGTTAAGCGTCAGCGTGCCATACGTGTACCTTAAAATGTAACAGCAGGAAACGTCTTTATAATTTAACCTTTTCTTAAGTTTTTTTATGCGTTTTGAGGAATAAAAAACGCCAAATATAAAGGCTTTTATTTCTTCATAGTTTTGTTATACCCCACAAAATACCCCAAAAAAATATTTTTATTATCTATTGTCAGATATGTCATACCCTAAAAAAGAGAATAATTTATAAAAGTTGCGCCGGTGCAACTGTAAGCTTATTAATAATATTAATTTTACACCATAAGGCAGCAGTATATTAAAGAATACCGCCCCTATGCTGTTAGGTTTATACATCAAAAAATAGAACGGTCAGTGTAACTCTTTCCAAAAATGCGTGAAATTTGATTAAAGGGGGAATAAATACATAAAACGAGCGACCGCCCGAATATCCTCAAGCCCTCCGCCAAATTAAAGGGGCAGAGGAACAAAGGACAAAAACAATATAACATCATAAAAAAGAATCTGCAATAGTATTTATGGCGTCTTAAGTGTTTGCTTGGTGTTCGATTTATAATATTAAATGCTTATGAGTGGCAAGATAAAAGGTTTATGAGAAATGAAAAATAATAAAAATGCAAAATGGATATATCATAAATGTATGGGGTGGGAGCTCCGCCTATGTAATCCGTTCGTGCTTCACGCCGTCACTACGAAAATTTTCACACGAAAATTAAAAAATGCTGTCTGACTGCTGCCAAATCCCCCCTAAAATTTTTTCAGTGCTTGAGCCTATAGGACCGGTGAGACACTTTAAATTTTATGGGTGGCGAAAAAATTTACCCCCCTCGAAACCGGAAATAGACGGAAATAACCCAATATAGACAAAAATATAATAAACTGCTGCCTTTTTGATTGATATATCGGCTTAGTGTCATATTATATTATATTGGCCGTTTTACCTACAAAATAATTATTGATATGATATAAAATCAGCCTTTTTAATTTTTGTTTTAATCAAAATCAGAATAAATATTTTCGTTTCGATATTTAGAACATCTACCGCCTACTAATACATTTAGCGGTTTTAAATCTCTGTAATTTAAACAGCTTCCTTTTGCGTCGGTTTTATAAATGCAGCTCTGACATACGGAAATATCAACTTGATTATTTTGTATTTTTTCATAAAAATTTGTGTTCAATAGCTCATCCAAAGAACAGCCATAATAATTTGATATATTAATCAAATCGTTTAAATCCGGTAAACTCTGTCCTTTTTTCCATTTTGATATGTCGGAAGAGTGAATATAAACACCGGCATTTTCCAATTTTTCAACAATTCCTTTTTGCGTGTATCCTTTTGTTATAAATTTAAGATTTGCTATAAAACATTCAATGTTTTTAATGTTTAAATTTTCCATCTATAAAAATCCTCCTTTAATACCATAATTTCTAATTTAGAAAAAAATACCCTGTGGGAATTGAATTTTTATATAAAATCGTCGTATATGAGCATAACAAAATTGCTAATAAAATCATAGACAATCAGCATAAAACAATGATAACATAGTATTGCAAGATGTACAAGATATGTTGTATTAGAAAATTGCTAAAAATGAAAAAGAAAGCGAGGTAAAAAGTCAATGAGCAATAAGGAAATAAGGGAAGCAATAGCAAAAAAGAGGTTAAGGCATTACGAAGTGGCTAACGCTTTAGGAATGAGTCCCTATACATTTGCTAAAAAAATACGCTTAGAGCTTCCGGAAGACGAGAAAAAAAGAATACTTGATATTATTGATAAAATGCAGATATAAAGGGGGCTGTTATATGTCAAAAGTTATAAACTTTAACGAACATAACAACGTAAGGCTGTTTGATACTAAGCAATTATGTAGTTATCTGTCGTTAGGTAAAAACCGCGCTGTTGATTTTGGAACGGAAGCAGGGGCAAGGGTACAATTTGGAAAGCGTGTATTGTGGGATAAATCTAAAATCGACCAAAAAATAAATGATTTATCCGGTATGCAGGCATAGGAACATTAAAACAAGGCTAATGCACATAGTCATTATAAGAAAGTGAGGGTACAAAATGAAAGATTTTGATTATAACGAATTATATAATATTATTCCAAAGGGAAAAGAAAACGCAATCCATCTGAAGAAATTATCTGAAAGGCTTAATAAAAGCGAATCCGCAACCAAGAATATAATACAGAAAGCAAGGCGAAAAGGCTATCAGATATTAAGCGGCCAAAATGGGTATTGGTTTGCCGGAAGTGATGAAGAGGTAACAGCCTTTATTGATATTATGCAGCAGCAGGCTTTTACACGTTTTGGAAGCGTAAGCACATTAAGAGAGGACATAAAGGACAAGCAGAACTCCGAAAATAAACAATTAAGTTTTTTTGATAATATCCACAATGAAAGCGAGGGCGAATAATGGCAGCAGAAAATAAACGCTTTTATTGGATACAGCTTCCCATTACGTATTTTAACGATTTACAACAACGGAAAATGCGAAAACAATCAAACGGTGAGCTTATGCAGATAATATATTTAAAGCTAATGCTTATGAGCTGCAATAATAACGGATTGATATATTATGAGGGCGTATATAATACACTTGCTGAAGAAATATCAGAAGCAATCAACGAAGATTTAGAAATGGTTATTGCCGCTTTAAAATATTTTGAAAATAATAACCTGATGAATTATCAGGAAAAAGACGTATATTTTTCACAAGCGGAAATATTAACCGGAAGTGAAACGGCAAGCACGCGTAGGTCACGAAAATGTAGGGAAAATCAAAAAGAAAAAGAACTTGATGAAGCACCGCAAAATAATATTAAAGCGTTGCAATGCAACACTAATGCAACACCAATGCAACAAGAAGCAACGACAATGTAACGGAGAGATAGAGAAAGAGAT
>JAFUUT010000051.1 GCA_017477685.1 bacterium
GCAGTTGATTTAACGGCGTGGATGGCACAAAACGAGCCTGATCCATATGTTAAAGAAACTTTTGATTTTGGTCTTTTGGAAGATTTTGATCATTTGTACAGATACAGCCAATGGGCATATATGGAGCACGGAATCAGTCCGAATGCAATAGTACAAGGGCAGACAGATGTAATAATCGGCCGCCCGACACAACATCACCACAATTGTAATATCATAAGACTTCGCAAACCTTATGACAAAGCTAAAACTGCTCCTTTAACCAAAGTAAACATCCTTACCCTTGTATCAGGAGAGCAACAAACGCATAACTATTATGCAGAACACGGATTTGCTTACGGGAACGAGTGCTTGCGTGAAACTTATGCTGAAATAAAAGATGTAGAAGAAGAACACGTAACTATGTACGAATCTTTAATCGACCCGACAGAATCATTCTATGAAAAATTGCTGCTGCATGAATTTACCGAAGTTTGTACATACCACAATTGTATGACTGATGAAAAGTGTGAAATGCTTATGCCTATTTGGGAAGAATTTTTAGCAATAGAACTTAATCACCTGCAAACAGCAGCGGAATTGTTCAAAAAATATGAAAAACGCGACCCTGAAGAAGTAATAGGGGAAGAAGTTGTTCATCCTTGTCATTTCACATCACAAAAAGAATATGTGACAGAAATACTAAATGAACAAATCGACAAGCGCTTAGGGCCTGATAAAGACTATTTATACATAAAAGAATTGCCTGATGATTGGGCAAGTTATGAAGTGCAAAAACAACTTGGTGAAGATGGTTCTCCGACAGAAATGACAATAAGAGTTATCAATGAACAAAAAGAACACGATATAGTAAGAGCCGCTGAAAAACTTATTGGCGATATACCTAAATTAGCAAAACGCGGACTTCAAGATAAAGCTCAAGCTCCGGGTACATTCCAGCCGGAGGAATACAAAGAAATGGACAGGGATAAAAAAGACTAAATAATTAAAGCGGAATTTTCAATATTCCGCTTTTTATTTTTTCAAGTTTTGCATTCTTCTTAATTCTTTTATTTCTTCGTGCAATTCAATAGATTTTCTCTCCAGCCTGTTATATACACGTGAATTTATTTCGCCGCCAATAAGAAGAATAATTGAGGTAAAATACAACCAAACCATAAGAATAAAGAATGCACCGATTGCACCGTATAGCATATTGTATGTACTAAAATTGTTTACATAAACAGAAAACCCCCACGAGCCGACCAGCCAAAGGGTTGTGAAAAATACCGTTCCCGGAAGCTCACTCTTTCTTTTGAAAGATTCTTTTCCCTTCAAATCAGGTAAAATATAGTAACTTAAAAATGCCATTAAATACAAAGCCAAAAATGCGACCGGCCAGCGTAATGTCAAAATTGTAACTGCAATTGCCGGAGAAATATTCAGGTTTTGTAAAAGAAACATAACTATAACTTTACCGAAAATGATAATATTTATTGCCAAAAATAGAATTAAAGTATCCACAAGCATCATCAAAAATGACAAAATTCTTGTATAAACAAAACTCCTTGTTTCTTCAACTTTATACGCCCGATTTAAACCTTTTAATACAACAGCTATCGCATTTGAAGATAATACAATACTCATAGTTATACCAACAATAGCCATTATTTTTCCATGGTCAAAAATCATAGTTTGATTTAACACAGAATAAATAAGTTCCATTGCCTGATGAGGAACCATATTGGACAGAGCGAGCATTATCGGCTGCATATAAGATCTATTTCCCATCCATCCAAATACTGTCATTAAAAATAACAAAAACGTAAAAAATCCGGCGAGTAAAATGAACCCCATTTCAGATGCCATACCAAAGAAGTCATTTTTTATTATGGATCTTACGATGTTATAGAAAAACTTCGCATATCTATTTTTTAGAATAGTCCGTATAATATTTTTTATTATATTCTTTAACATAATTCTTGTTTTTTTATTTCGTCAATAACCAGTTTAGCGCATTCTTGAGGATTAGCTTTTACAACGGCGCCTGCTGCAAGTTTGTGCCCGCCGCCGCCAAAAGCACTGCATATTTTTGCAATATCTTTACTTCTGCTGCGCATTGAAATTTTTGAAGCAGATGCATTTAATTCTTTTACCACAAAAGCTATTTCAGTAGTTTTTATTGCACGTAATTTTTCTGTTAACCCTTCTGTAAAATCATCCCCGTTATAATTAAACTTTTCCAAATCTTTTTTATATACAAACGCATACGCAATAGAATCATTTTCAACAAATTGAGCTTTACTTATACAATAACTTTGGAATAAAACCATATCTTTTGAATTGGACTCATAACATTTTTGATACAACTCTGATGAATTTACCCCGAGCTCCAAAAGTTTAGAGCAAAAATTCATCGCACGCGGTGTTGTATTAGAAAATTTAAAACATCCTGTGTCAGTCATTATAGCAACATACAAACATTCGGCTGCATCTTTTGGGATATCCCAATTAAGCTTTTGCGCAATTCCAAAGA
>JAFUUT010000052.1 GCA_017477685.1 bacterium
AAACGGAATTGATATCACTAAAGATTATATCCCTGTTGCTCCTACAGCACACTATTTTATGGGCGGGGTAGAGACAAATTTGAACGGTGAAACCTCAGTAAAAAATCTTTATGCCGTCGGAGAGGTATCTTCAACCGGACTTCACGGGGCAAACCGTCTTGCGAGTAACTCTTTATTAGAATGCGTTGTCTGCGCATACGCAGCAGCACAATATTTGAAAGATTTTACAAAAAAATCAAACCCGCACTCCAACCCCCTCTCAAACGGAGAGGACGTAAACGTCATTCTGAGCAAAGTAAATAATCTCCCGCCAAACACACACGACGTAACAAACAATTTAAAATTAAAACTCCAAAACACAATGTGGGAAAATGTCGGAATTTACCGCAACGAAACTTCACTACAGAATGCACTGAAGGATATAGAAAATCTGGAACAAGAATTTAACAAGCCTGATATATGTCAAAGCAAAGAGGAATATGAATTGAGAAATATGCTCATCATTGCCAAAATAATCACCAAATGTGCACTCCAAAGGAAAGAGTCTCGCGGCGCGCACTACAGAACGGATTACCTGCAAACTGACACAACCGCAAAACATAGTGAAGCTGTACTATAATATTTTTATTAAAACTTCAAATTCTTCCAAAATTTTATTAAATAAACTAATAATAATTTTAAATTTTTTAATTGCTGTATTTAACGATTTTGTATCGATATCCAGACAATCTTGATTACATTGAATATTACGTGCTATATCAAGCAATATTTGACACAAAAACATTGAAGCACTCAAATTCAAGAACATTTTACGCATTGGAGAATACAAAATTTCTTTTAAAGTTTTGTCCTTAAGAAAATCATATTCGAAATATTTGTGATTTTTCTTACAGTAATTTATATAAGCTAAAGTCATTTCATCATTTGTCGAAATATTTTTTTTCATAATTTGCTCCATGTCATTATACTTTATTATAATATATTATAATGAATTTGTAAATATATTGTATAAAAAATATAATAATAAATAACTAATGCTATCATTTATGATATGAAAGCAGAGTTAGAAAAGAAAATTGTTAAAATTGGCAGAAGTAAAGGAGTGATAATTCCGCCTTTATTTCTCAAATTACTGGATTTAGATTTGGATAACAATATAATTTTATCTTTAGAGGATAATAAGATAATTATTAGAAAAAAATAATCTCAATAAGGAGAAATCAATGCTAAACAGTTTTTATGTAGAAGAACATGTAAAAAATGCATTAAGGGAAGATATAGGATACGGTGATGTTACAACCGAAAGTATAGTTGCAGAAGACAGAATTTTCAGAGCTAAACTTGTTTCACGCGGCGAGGGAGTTATTTGCGGCTTAAAAGTCTTTGAAACAGTATTTAAAATTCTCTCCAAAGATATTGAAATTAACCTTCTCTATAATGAAGGCGAAAATATTAAAAAAGGAGATATCCTTGCAACATTAAAAGGACCCGGTAAATACATTCTGCTTGGCGAAAGAGTTGCATTGAATTACATACAAAGAATGAGCGGTATCGCAACAGAAACCCGCAAATATCAAGATGCAATAGGTGATTTGCCTTGCAAGATTGTTGATACAAGAAAAACCACACCCGGCTTTAGAGCATTTGAAAAATATTCCGTAAAATGCGGAGGAGGAGCGCTGCACAGATTCAACCTTTCTGATTGTGCGATGATAAAAGACAATCATATCGGATTTGCAGGCTCAGTAACCAATGCAGTTAACCTTGTTAAAGCAAATCTGTCCCACGCACACAAAATCGAACTCGAATGTGATACACTTAATCAGGTTAGAGAAGCACTTCCGCTTGGTGTTGATATCATTATGCTTGACAATATGCCGCTTGAAACAATGAAAGAAGCGGTAGAAATTATTAATCATCAAGCCATAGTGGAAGCAAGCGGAAACGTAACCCTTGAAAATGTTCGTGCAATTGCAGAATGCGGAGTAGATATAATTTCTTCAAGCGCTATTGCTGCAAAAGCACCAACACTCGATTTGGGTATTGATATTTAGCCTTGAATTTACTATCTTTTGGCAGTTTTTTCGGCAGGGCGTTCCAAAGTTAAAACAACATCATTCGGTATGTAGAAATCTATCATACCGTAATTCGCATTGATAAAGAGAAATTCAAGTGCCTCGCCTTCTTCGATTCCTAATATCTCAAAAGGTATTTTTATATCTAACACATCATCATATGCATACTCTATCTGTTTTGAATTTTCCAGAACCCACATATCGCCGGGGATAGCTTTTACAATACGCAAAAACCTTAATTCATCTTCCCTGATTGCGACCTGCAATTCATTGTGGAATTTTTCCATTGCAAGAGGAGAAATATTTTGCGATTTATTGACAAGTCTAATCGGTGAAAGTGCTTGTTTTCTTCCTGCTTTTCTGAAATAAATATACATTTGATAAGTACGTTTAATCGGAGAAATTATAGTTTTTATGTATTTATTCAAATGCAGCTTCAAATAGAAATTTTCCTTATCACTTCCGAAACGTATTTTATCAAAAAGTTTTGATTCTCTTAAAACAGGACCGTCAGGTATTTCAATACAACCTGCATTATTCCATACATCAGTTTCAGATGTAATATCTTTACCGTTAATTTTCGGAGTAATCAATGACTTAGGATAATTTGACGGCGCGGAAGGAGAAAGACTTGTCAAAGGTTCGTCCAAAAATTTTGGAGATTCCAAATCCAAATATTTATATATATTTTTCAAATGAGATCTGAAAATAAAATCAAAGATATTATCACGTCCGGAATAATTCGGCTCACCATACCACCAGAACCAATCGCTTCCTTCGCATATAAATAACTCCTGACGTGCAAGACTTATATTAGGATTTAAAGGTTCACGCTTTACATAATCGGAAAAATCATGTCTGACATGAGCTAAATATGTCCACGCCAAATCTTTTACAGGCTCATCAATCCACAATTTGAAATTTTTATTAAAACTTGCTCCTGATACTATTTTTGGTAATTTTTTATATTCTTTTATTTTACTTATATAATCACTTATTAAAACCGTTTCTAAAGTTTGATCTTCACTAATTAATCGATACAGAGTTTCAAGGAATTTATTACCATCTTCAATATAATTTTCCCAGCAATTCTCACCGTCCATTGCGATAGTTAGCAAATGTTCATCATCAGGAGAAGACAATATCTTACTTTGTATAACTTTTATACGGTCATACAAATCATTAGCTGTAGCTTCAGGATTATGATTCGGGTATTCAAATTCGATAAGACTATGAATTATCGAATCCCTAAAAATCATCTTTATATCAGAATTTTCAGTATTATAATCATATACTTTCAGCAAATTATATGGCTCTTGTAAATACCCTTTAAAATCATGTTCAAATTCAAAATCAATAGAATTTGACAAAATTCCCTCGTCTGAAATTGACCAATCAACCCCCAAACTTGAAAGCATGTTAAGAGTTTTAGCACTAACACACTGTTCTGACGGCCATATTCCTTTCGGACGATAATCAAAAATTTCTTCAATTCTATCAAGTGCCATTTTAGTTTGAAGCTTTGCATCCAAATCAGTTTTCATATTAGAAATATCATCATCAAATGCACCATTTTCCCTTATTGTTTTATAATCGGTTAATATTGGCAAAATCGGATGATAATAAGGACTTGTCGTTACTTCAATTTTATTTTTCTTCAATAGTTTTTTAATAGTCGGAATAATCTTTTGAATAATTTTTCTTTGAATATCCAAGATTGTAAGTCTGTCTTCATAGGTATAATTTCTGCCTTTTTTAACCAGTTTTTTCAATTTTGGATCAGACTCTTTAAAGGACGGATCAATCCAAGCCAAATTGAATAAAGCCATCAAATCGGAATATTCTTGAGAAGTAAAGATATCAACATTTTCAGTACCTTCCATTTGAACAATTTTATACATTCTGCGATACTCATCATTTGGAAGTATCATATTTTGGTAGTTCGCATCAAAAAAATTATTCAAAATAAAAGTTTTATCTTCATCAGTTAAAGCTTCATCCGGAGTTGAAGTAATTCTTGAATGTATATCCTGTGCTCCTTCAGAATAATCAATCAAAGCATCCAAAAGTGCCGGAACATAATTGAAATTCAGTTTCAAATTCGGAAACTTTTCAACCCAAAGAGCCATATCAAGATAATCCTTTACAGCATGCAATCTTACCCATGGCATAATATAACCGCTATCAGCTGCTAACTGATAAACCGGTTGATGCATATGCCAATAGAATGCAATCGATAACTTTTTAGTCTGGCTCATCATAGACGACTTTATACCCTACTTTCTATATATATTTTAACATAAAACGATTGAAATTTTAAGTTTTTGTAACGATTATGTTTCGGAATATTATGTTTTTGCTATAATGTTAGTAATAAAAGGGTAAATACCCTCACAGACAGGTTGTTCAAGTGTTATAGCTGAAAGGATAAATGGCCGCATGAAAAAATTTTTTACTTTTATTATGATGTTTTTACTAAGTGCATTGCAAAGTGCTAATGCCATGAGTGTAGATGCTTTTATGGATAAACATATTGCACCGGTATCAGATGCCGTTGCAAAAGTAATATTTTTTCCTATCAACATATGCGGAAACAAAATTCCTATAATTATTCTTTGGATATTATTTGCAGGAATATTTTTTACATTCTTCTTTAGAGGAATTGCTATATGGGGCTTTAAACACGCAATTGAACTGATTGCCAAACCTAAAAAAGGCGGCTCAAACGGAGAAGGCGAAGTATCATCTTTCCAAGCTCTTGCAACAGCACTGTCAGGAACAATCGGTATAGGAAGTATTGCCGGTGTTGCAATTTCTATTTCTATCGGAGGTCCGGGGGCTGCATTTTGGATTTTTGTAGGGGCAATTCTCGGTATGTCTATAAAATTTGTAGAAGCAACACTTGCGGTAAAATATCGCCGCTTCAACCTTGACGGTTCAATTTCCGGCGGGCCTATGCACTATATCGCACACGGCTTGACAAGAAAAAATATGAGATGGTTAGGTCAGCCATTATCTGTAATCTTTGCAATTCTTTGTATCGGCGGAGGTATTACAGGCGGAAACATGATTCAAATTAACCAAACTGCTCATCAAATCATATTTATTACAGGCGGAGAACATAGTATATTCCACGGATTTAACTGGGTTATCGGTTTGGTTGTGGCAATATTAATAGGTTTGGTTGTTGTAGGGGGTATCAAAAGCATAGCAAAAGTTACAACTGTATTAACCCCAACAATGTGCCTTATGTACATAATTTCAGGCTTGATTGTTATCGGTGCAAACTTTATGAATATTCCTCATGCAATAGCTTTAATTGTACGTGAAGCATTCCACCCAACAGCGGTTGCGGGCGGATTTTTCGGAGTAATTATATTAGGTTTAAGACGTTCCGTTCAATCAAACGAAGCAGGAACAGGAGCTGCGGCTATTGTTTATGCGACAGCACAAACCAAAGAAGCCGTATCTCAAGGTTTTGTTGCACTTCTCGAAACATTCTTAACCGGTGTGTTATGTTTATTTACTTCTTGCGCAATCGTATTCTCAGGAGTGCTTGACCACACTACAATCGGACAGATTTCAGGTATTGAACTTGCTTCAAATGCATTCCAATCTGTAATTCCGTTCTTCCCGATAATCCTTTCAATCATTGCAGTTTTATTTGCAGTATCAACATTGATTTCTTGGGCATATTACGGGCAAAAAGCTTGGACATTCCTATTAGGAGAAGGAAAGAAAAGAGTTTTAACATTCAACATTATTTATTGTATTTTCATTGTAATAGGTTCTTGTATGAACGTTCAATCTATCATTGATATTACGGATGCAATGATGATTTCAATGTGCGTACCGAACGTAATTGTTCTTTATATCTTATGCAAAGACGTTAAAAAAGAACTAAAAGACTATTGCAAAAAATACAATCTTGGTAAATTTGTATATAGCAAATGGTACAAAGAAGCTGTTCCTGCAGCAATTATCGAAAAGGTGGATTAATAATGGCAGACCAAATTATTGTTACGGTTTCAGGTGTAGACAAAATAGGTATTGTTGCAGAAGTAACATCAATACTTGCGAAATATAATGTTAATATTGAGGACATCAAACAAACTCTTATGCAAGGGCATTTTGTAATGTTTATGCTCTGCAATATCGAAAACTCTAAAAAGCCGTTCAAAGAAATCAAAGAAGCCTTAACAGATTCGGGCAAAAAACTCGGGATGGAAATCTGGGTTCAAAAACGAGAAATCTTTGATAATATGCATAAGATTTAATAATACAAAGAACGTTTGAAAATAATCCTCAAACGTTCCTTACTATTTAAATATAATATTCTTATCGAAGAAGCGACTTTAATCTAGAAGATGAAATTTGCCAAGAAGTTCGCAAAGTATCAGCAATAACTTCTTTTAGTAATTTGTGCAAAGGCATCTTTGTTGCTTCTTTTTTTAAGCGCATCTTTGCCGCAATTGTTTCACCTTTTACATTCTTCTTTCTTGCAATTACGTTATACACACTTGATTCTGACCAAGGCTTCGAAAAAGCTTCTTTCGCATCTTCTATAGCCTGTAAACGCTGACCAGGGGTTAAAGAAATTATGTCATCACAATACATGGATTTCAAAAAATTAGTTTCTCTAAGTACATATTTAATT